>JAKASV010000026.1 GCA_021818945.1 bacterium
GAAGCTCCGTTAACGCTTGCGCTGATAATCTCTCTGCTTTTTTCATTTTTCACTGCCCCTTATTTAGTAAAATAAGAGATCAGTATATACTACTTTCTAGTGGACGTTTAGAATATTTTGTCTATAGGATTACCATTCAAACAAAGTTTCACAAACTTTTTTAGGCCAAATATGACCGTATCAGTATTTTTGTCAGTATATTGTTCAAACTGATGTAATCCCATGATCACATTTTCTTGTTCAATCGCGACACCACGAATATCCAGATCACTACTTTCGATACTTGTTCCATACGCAATAGATCCAGCAACGGTCAACAGAATGATTTGATCTTTAAAAACTGGATCTGTCTTTAAAAACTGGTAGTCCTGCGTTTCCAGCTTTTTTTGGATGTTCTGTATATTCATATAAAACTCCTTATCCGATGGACTCATCTGATGTTAATGCTCTTGTTTTTTTTAAACCAGAACCACTATACTTGAATAACATAGGTAAACACTACTATAACTGTGAATATACATGGAAAATAAAACAGCATTTGCCGAAGTTATTGAAAGTTCCTTGTCAGGTTGGACCTCACAAAGCTGGCAATGGAACAGGTTCCCAATCTTTGGGTCACTGGTGACTATCGAAACACAGAATAGGACACTTTTTGGATTAGTCTATCAAACCCAAACTGGGTCGATGGATCCTACACGCTATCCTTTTCCCTATCAAAAGACTGAACAAGAACTGCTTGCAGAGCAGCCACAAATTTTTGAGTTTTTAAAGACGACCTTCATGAGCATGACAGTCGGATATGTAGATCATGGTCACATGGTACATTTATTAGCACCTGAACCACCGCATATTCATGCATTTGTGCAAGAATCCTCAAAAGCACAAGCTCAACAGTTTTTCTCAAATGAGCAGTTTTTACATCTTATCTTTGGAGCACAAGCACAACAGATTAATTTGGACGAGCTGCTGCTCGCTACACTCAAGTATCAAAAATCGCTTGGAATTTTGACCAAGGAAAGATTAAGACAGTACTTGCAAGCATACGCCTTATTAATAGGCAATGATTATCGCAGGCTCAAATTTTTTGCCCAGCGAACAGAACATAATATTAGGCTTTAGAGTACTGAACTTTAGACAGATTCAAACATGCAAACTATATATTCTATAGAAAGAAAAAAGCTTTTGCTTCAAGCTGCGTACCATGTCATAATGACTATAGATCTATACTATTTCGGATTTGTGAAAATTAAATATAATGAGGCCTGCCATGTTTAATTTTATAAAAAAGACTCTTAATAAAATTTATACAACATGTACGTCTAAGCTCGATGTCCTTTTTTCACGGGGAACTATAGACCAAGAAACCCTTACTGAACTTGAAAAAATACTTATTGAAGCTGATACTGGGGTAGCTATTACAAAAAAAATTATACTCAATCTTAAAGAAGCTTATAAAGCGGGAACGATATCAGATAGCGCCCTACTTAAAAAGGCATTACATGACCAACTTGTTGCTCTTTTGCATACAACACAGGCTCAATCAAACCCTTCTATAATCCTACTTGTGGGCATTAATGGAAGTGGTAAAACAACGTTGGCTTCAAAACTCGCCTATAAATCAAAAGCTGAAGGAAAAAAAGTATTGCTCGTTGCTGCTGATACATTCCGTGCAGCTGCACAAGAACAACTGGATGCCTGGGCAAAAAAACTGAATATTGATATAGTCAATGGCAAAATCAACCAAGACCCTGCCTCAGTGGTATATACTGGATGTGCCAAATTTAAGCAGGAATGGTATCAGACACTTATTATCGATACAGCGGGCAGATTGCAAACAAAAACTAATCTGATGAAGGAGCTTGAAAAGGTCAAACGAATCATTACACAACAATTACCTGACCAATCAATTGATACCTTACTGACTGTTGATGCCATGCTTGGCCAAAATTCACTTGAGCAGGCTAGAATTTTTCATGAAAGCACTAAACTTGATGGAATAGTACTTACCAAGATGGATGGAACAGGTAAAGGCGGCATTGTATTTGCCATAGCCCACGAATTAGGTATTCCTATTAAATGGATCTCTTTTGGCGAACAGCCAGAACAATTAAAGGAATTCGATGCTCAAGAATATGTAAGCCAACTACTAGGTTAAAATTGAATTATTGATAATTTTTTTGTTAAATAAAATATAATTTTCTTATACCAATCCGCTAATAACAATGATTAACGCTTGAAATAATCCAGTAAAATCCTGTTAAGTTTTTAATAACTTCTTTTTCTGTGCTCATTGTTCCAATAATATCCACCAACTCATCCTCTAATTGATCAAGACAATTGAAAATTCTGTTTCCAAGATATTTTTCGCGTATGTGTTCCCAAAGATGTTCGGCTGGATTACGTTCTGGGCTTCCAGCCGGCAAGAAAATAAAGCGAATGTTATCAAATTGCTGAAACTTTTTTGTAACGTGCCAACCAAAAAAACTTGCATTGCGTCGCTATTGCATACAGGTAAATTGTTGCTTTTGTACGACTGCATATGCTAAAACCATATCTAATGAGGCCAGATTGTTTTAGTTTAATGCATTAAGGAGGGTCGATGAAAAGGCTTTTAATATGGCTTTGTGCCTTTTGTAGTATTTTGATGCCAGAATTATATGCCAAAGATGATTGTTGTTGTAAGGTTTCAAGTCATACGACATTTGTAGTAATGCCACAATATCAAACGGGTACACCTGAACGTATCACGGGTTTTCGTAATCGTATCGGGGTTCGTGAGGATGGGTGTGCAGGTGCTCTAGAAGTCGTGCCTATCGGGGGAAAAACACTCAAAAGTTCTGAATTGGCAAAATTCTTTACGCCATTTTGTAAAAATAAATTATCAGTCAGTAATAATTTTAAGCGCGATCATCCTGATTTGTTGTCAGAACATTTTAATATTTATCCAGAAGATCTTGCCACACAAGTTCCTGGGGTCTTTAATAGTAACATATGTATGAAAGTATCCCAAGCTGTTGCTGGCGTTGGTCTAACCTATCGTCAAGGGTTTTGGGAGCTGCCATGCAGCAATAGTTTGCTCTGGTTTGAACTTGCAGGACCTATTATTCATGTCAGGAATAAAGTAAGTTTATCTGAAGAATTATCTTCTGATAATACAACTTTACTTAACGATGGCCTTCCACAAAATATGATCGAGGCATTCAAACAGCAATCTTGGTGTTACGGTAAAATTGATGACTGTCGTTCTATGCACAAAACAAGATTGGCAAACCTTGAAATAAAGTTTGGTTACCAGTGGCTTAAAAATGACTGCTGCTTTTTTGAATCATTTGCAGGTATTATTGCCCCCACAGGTAACCGTCCAACAGGCCATTATCTTTTTGAGCCTATAGTAGGTTTTGGTAAGCATTTTGGCGGTGAAGTTGGTATGACCGGTGTATTTCAATTCTGGGAATGCTGTAATTCAGATATTGTATTTTCCTTTGCTCTTGATATGAACGCCTGGTATTTTGCCCAGCATATAGAGCGTCGCTCCTTTGACTTAAAAGATCGACCATGGAGTCGTTACATGCAAACCTATGTAAGCAAAGATCAGGCTCAGCAGGCTGCCGATCTGGCGGCAACCGATCCTACAGAAGCGCTTATTTTAAGTACACCAGGTATCAATGTCTTTACGAAAGATATGTGTGTCAATCCCCGTATGGCAAAAATAGTCAATAGTGCTTTAGTTATCACTGGATGTCATGCGGAGGGAGAAATAGGGTACAATTTCTTTACGCGTCAGGCTGAATGTGTCAAATTAGCCTCATGTTGGAAAGAAGGACCTGCATTAAAGGATATCAATCAAGGAGCAGGTTATACAAATAACTTGCAAACTATTAATCGTTGGACAATAAGTCCGGAAGTTGGAGATACACAGCCTTTACCAGTAGCTTCTTATGACCTTAATTTGATCAAAGAATGTGACTTGGACCTAGAATCTGCTGCTCATCCAGGGTTCATTACCCATACGTTTTACGGGTCATTTATGTGGCGCTGGGATGAGCTCAAATTCCCTTGCTTTGTAGGCCTGGGTGGTTCTTTTGAATATTGTGACGATAATACCTATCTAACAAGATGGCTGGGATGGGCAAAGGTTGGATTTTCATTTTAAACGAGAGCTTGCTCATCTTAATAATGTTTTAAGATCCACTATTAAAACCTTCATGGTGAACGGTGGATCTTTTAAGACTTCTTTTGAAATCGAGCTCAATATTAGACCTTATGCAAAATTAATAATGGCTATTTTCTGAGTGACTTATGAGCGAGTTGGTAACACAACTCATTCCGCAGTTCACACGCAAAGAACTTTGGTAATATCAATAGGTCTATTATCCGGGAAAAATTCTGCTTATTGTTTTTTAAGTTGTTTGAGCGTAACCTTTGTCAAGACTAAAAAACGCGTATGTTACTGAAAGAGATTCTATGAAACAATGGTTAATGTTAGCCGCAGTCCAAGTAATGCTCCAGTTGTATCCAATGTCCGAGCTTATATTATTTAATCAAACAAAAAGTGTAGATAAAGAAAAAAAATTACTTTTGCATGATGCTATAAACCAAGAGGACATTGGCCTTGTAATCAATCTTTTACAAACTGGTTTTGACCCAAATGAGCTTGACGAAAGCTTAAATTGCCCATTACACATCGCTGTGGGCAAACGCCAGGTCGCGACAGTAGGGCTATTGCTTCAATACGGCGCCCATGTCAATCAACGTAACAATAGGTTGTGTACACCATTGCACCTTGCGATCATGGCCTGTTCTGAGTTTAGGTCTATGGAAGAGCTATGCTTTATTCTTGTAGATTGTCTTTTACGAGCTGGAGCAGACGTACGTTGTGTTGATGATGCAGATGAAACACCGCTTGAAAAAGCTATTAATGGCAGGATGTATACAGTCGTCAAACAATTGCTAGGAGCGGGTGCTGATGTATCCAGAGCTTGCAAGACAGGAATTACTCCATTACATAGAGCAGCTATTAATGGATTAATCAAAATCATGATGTTATTACTTGGAAATACTGAATTTGTTAATCAACGTAACTGTTGGCAAAGAACACCCCTTCATGATGCCGTGTGCTGTGTGCGGCGCAGGAAATCAGCAATGATTTTGTCATTATTGCTTGATAAAGGCGCTATGATAGATGCTGTCGATGAAAAAGGCGAAACTCCTTTATTCAAGGCTGTAGATGCGCAAGATTATAATGACGTACAGATCTTGTTGATAAGAGGTGCTAATCAGTGGATTGCAAAAGAAGGTAACATCACTCCTTTGCATCATGCAGCATACAAATCACATGATCAAATTGTGAGATTGTTGCTTATGTACAAAGCACCTGTAAATGTGCAAAATGATTGGCAGCGAACACCACTTCATGATGCAGCACATGATCCGAATAAAGATATACTATGTATGCTCATCAAAAAGGGTGCAAGTATAATGATTAAAGATCATATGGGACGCACGCCTTTAGATTTGGTTCCGGCTAATCTGGGCAAGATTATGCACGTATACTTTACAAAAATGCAATTGCAAACACTTGCTCTAGCCATGCTTGATCGAACTGGTCAAGATTCTCCGGCTCATAATTTGACAATCTATGATCTTAAAAAAATATATAAATATGTAAAAATTTAAATCTGCTGCTCTAGAAATTGTTTTTGTGGGGCTTTAGCCTATTTTTCATTACTGCTCTTGCATTTGTTTTTTCTAAATGTATATCTTTTTTTCGAGAGGGGTTCGAGGTATCTAAAAAAGAAAGGGTTGATGATGCAAAGAGTGGTACCTGTATTATTCCTGTGTCTTATATTATCGATTCAATGCATGGATGAACAAGAAATTATAGATCAATGCACGGATAAACCAGAAATGTCATGGAGATTGTTTGAAGCTGTTCGTTGTGGTGATGAGCAGTTAGTGAGTCAACTGTTACAACGCTCTGTAGAGGTCAACATTGCAGATGCCGGAGGCAATAGACCATTGCACATTGCCTGCGGCCTTGGATACTCGAGTATTGTTAGTCTTCTTCTTGATTCTAAAGCTTTGGTTGATCTACAAAATAATGCTGGCGAAACTCCTTTGCAGTTGGCTTGCCTACATTGGTATCTGGATATAGTTAAAATGCTTTTAAAATCCGGAGCTGACGTCAATGTAACAGATCTGAGAAATCGGTCACCACTTATCTATACTATTATGTTGGCTGATCCTACAAAATTACTTGTGGATCAGGTTATGGTTCTTGCTCAGTTATTAAAAGCAGGTGCCGTCATCACAACGGGTTGCAGTGAACGATTAAGTTGGCTACTTGCGCATGTTTTGCAAAAAGCTGGTTTACAGGAGCTTATTGAAAAAAAGCAAGGCGATCAAGAATATAAGATCATTCGTAGAAGACATTATTCATTAGGGCTCGCAAAAGAGATGAGAGAGGCTGTTGAATCAGGACTGGATCTCAATGGAGCCATGAGTAGATCCGGAAATCCCTATTTTTCTCTATATGCCGAGGGTGAGAGTTATGTGCATGCGGCCTCGATGAGCAAAGGAGCTGAGAATTTGGCATTTGCTCTTGATCATGGTGGAAATGCCGAGGCAAAGAGTGAAAAAATTCAAGGGTCTCGCACGCTTACACCTTTATCGTTGGCAGTTTTTTGGGATTGTTATGAAAATGTCCGCTTTTTGGTCGAACATGGAGCAGATGTAAATGGTAGAGGATGTAAGTCGCCCGCAAATGATAGCCCATTACAGTTGGCTATAAAAAAGCATAATAGAGCTATAGCAAAATTTCTTGTAGATCGTGGTGCTATTGTAGATTCGTCAAGCAAAGTGGCACTGTCGCATCTTCTTGCCCATACGATCTAATGTTTTATTAAAGAACTATGCAATGTAATGTTTCATGCCCTATGACAGTATAGTAGCGGTGCTTGTCACCTATAAAGCACTTGATTTATTTTTTCATACTAGTATAATAAGTTGCAAATAAGATGTTTTATATTTATTTAAAAATAAATTGGGTTATGTATATGTGTAAAATGAAGGCTATGAATAATAAATTATTTCTAACAGCAATTTTTACGACTGTTGGATTGTATCAAAGTATCCACTCAATGGATAATCCCAAACTTAATCTTAGCGCCCAACTTAATCTTTGGAAAACAGCTCTGCCAGTGCAAATACCGGACCTTGAAGCTGTAGGCAATAATTTGGGTACCAAGGCCCTGGCTAATTTAGTTCCTCTCTATGACCAATATTGGGGATATGTTGGACTACTTCGTGCTCATGGTTTTCATGGCTATGCAGATAATTTCCGTAATACTATCATGCCTGAAAATTTAAGAGACCATGATCAAAAGACAAAGATCGGATCATTAATCAGAACATTAGAAAATATACTTTCGCGGTCCTCAATTAATGTTGTAGATGTTATACAGGCATGGGCTTGTATTGCCTTATTGCATGAAAAACGTGCTGACCATCAAGCTATCGTCGACTATACTGCTCGTCTAAAAGGCAGACTTACTGCTGCTCAGATGCCTTCGGCCTTGCACGAATCTAGTCATCATGAACAAGAACCCAAGAAGGTAGTTGTTGCCCCTAAAAGTTCGCCTGCTTTTAAAGCAAAATCACCCATACAGGATAGCAAAAAAACTGATGATAAAGCCGTAGGTGATAAAGATGTGTCAAAGAAAGATCAAGCTGTCCCTCTAGGACCTGTAGAAGGCAAAAAACTCAGTAAGCAATTGTGTGAACAAATGTTTAATGCTGGCAATGGCCGAGATGCGCTCGCTTTAATGCTTGCGCGGCACTATGCTGATGTGGCTGAAGATAAGCTCGATAAAAACGATTTATTGGCAAACATTGCATTTATGTATCGTTGTTTGGGGACTTCCCCTGATGGCGAGCAGCCTGTAAATATACAAGCTATTGTCAAAGATCATGCACAGGGTCCTTTTGATGAATCAGCAGCAACCGCTCTTTTGAATATCGCCACCGTGTTACCTGGGATAACCGGCCAAGTAGTACCTTCATTACAACAGGCACGATCAGCTGAAGATAGTACTTTGTTCTGTGGCTATTATGCTTTGTTTAATGCATTAGGTTTTTTGCAACCAGACATTCAGAGATTAAATAGAGATCAATTTGCAGCCTTCTTGGGTAATTGTCTTCAAGCTATTGGCGAGCTGCGTCATAAAGGACCATTCGGTAATTTATCAGTTCAAGAATTAAGAGCGATAATTAACCAAAATTTTGTCCAGCTGCCACTAGTGGTTGTTGAAATGCAAGCCATTGCTCAAGCTGTACAGTACCCAGAAACTGAACTTAATGAAGCATTTGACGATCAGCGAACTGCCGATTTGTTGCGTCAATTTATTAGTCGGCAGCTAAATTCCCTTTCAATTGTTGCAGGGATTGGTGATAGAAATGGTCATTGGATTGCAATCTATGCAACGAGAAATGAAGGAACTGTTTCAATTCAAGTGGCAGATTCATTCCATCGAGTACAGGAATATACTAGTACGGCCATGATAAGAACGCGCATAGAGCCATTTTATCGTATTTTAACAACGGCAGTAGAAAACTGGCATGAATTAGCAATACTTATGAACGAGGTAATACCCCAGGAATCAGAGCCTAAGTTGCCAATAGGCAAGGATCAATCAAAAGTCGCTGACAAACAAGCGCAATTAAAGGCACCAATTCAACCAAAAAAAGCTTCTGCAGTCGGCGCTCAGGCTTCGACTGGGTCCGTTCCTACAAAGCCTTTGCCAAAACCAGGTTCTAAAATGGCTGCCGCTCATGATGTTCCAGTGACTACAGATGCTGTGCAAGAGCATCCTGTTGTACCGCAAGTTACGCCAATAGCGACAGGTGAAGCGCAAGATAAACCGGATACCTCGGAGCATGCTTGCGTACCTATTGATAGTGATGAGCAAAGCGACATGGCACACAAAGCTGATCCACAGGATTTAGACCGTACCATCGAAATTCTTCAAGCCCGGACAGAGGATCTTGCCCAAGCACTTAAAACGATGACTGAGGAAAGAGATAGATCAGGAGAAGAGCTTGAACAATTGCGTGCAGAAAATACAGCATTGCGTGGAAAATCAGCTCCTGAAGAAATTGATAGTGCAGCACTTAAAGGCGAAAATGTTCGTCTGGCATCGCAGGTACAAGAATTGCGAGAACAACTTTTAACAGCTAATAAAGGCCGTGATATATTTCAAGCAATGTATGATAGTCTGATTGAAGAGCATAGAAAGTTGCAAGTTAGCGCGGCCGAATCTTCCTGTAAGGGTCAATCTGTGAGTGATGATAATCATGGAGGGTTGAAAGTGTTACAGCAACGAATGGAACAAGGAGATGGTGATGCGGTTATTAGTGAAGCGCTTCAAGCATATTTCCATGTGTCTGAGCCTCAAGTGCACGCAATATTAGAAGCCCAAGAAGAACAGCTTCAACAGCTTCAACAGCTTTTATCAAGTCAAATGGGTTCTGAGCATGATCAAGAAGCAGAGGACCAAGCAGCGCCAGACCCTGATCCAGAAGAAGATACCGATAAAGTAGCTCCAGCTCCTGGAGACAGTAAAAAATAGAAAATTGATTCTAGAAAATATAGATTTCTTACGATAAGCTACGTTTCAAGCTCTTGCCATGCAGCAGGAGCTTGAATTTATAGTAAGAGGTATATTTCGATGAAGACGGTGCTGATTACAGGTGGTGCAGGGTATATTGGATCTCATATTGGATATCTTTTATCCCTGTTTGGGTATCGCATTGTTATACTTGATAAACTTGTGTATGAACAATCATTTGATCATCCTTGGGCTCGCTTGATACAAGCTGATTTTGGCGATGAAAAACAGCTTGATGAAATATTTTTACATTATCAGATCTATGCTGTTATTCACTGCGCTGCTTTAATTGAAGTTGGTGCATCAGTTACCCATCCGCTACCCTTTTATCAGAACAATGTTGCCAAAACAGTGACGCTTTTAGAGACTATGCTCAAATATGATGTCAAAACAATTCTTTTTTCATCGAGTTGTGCTGTATTTGGAGAGCCAAAAACGTTACGCTTAAATGAAAATCATTCGTTTAATCCCATAAGTCCTTATGGCAGGACTAAATACATGATGGAAATGATTATTAAAGATATGGGTCAAGCATACGGGTTTTCGTATGTTATTTTTAGGTTCTTTAACGCAGCAGGAGCATGTCCACAAGAAGGACTTGGGGAGCAGCATACTCCAGAGACCCATTTGATTCCACTTTTATTGCGTGCTTGTCTTGAACAAAGACCGTTTTTCATCTTTGGTGACCAAAAACCAACTCCTGATGGCAGCTGCATTCGTGATTTTGTTCATGTGTTGGATATTGCTAAGGCACATCTTGTTGCCCTTGAATACCTGGATAAAGGCAATGCGTCAGATATATTTAACCTGGGTACAGGTAAGGGCATATCAGTGAAAGAAATGATAGAGGCTGTGGAGTGTCATTGTGGGAAAAAAGTTCAGATTGTTACAGCCCCAGATCGGCAAGGAGATCCAGCATTATTGGTTGCAGATCCTACGAAAGCCAATACTATACTCGGTTGGTATCCAGAGTATTCAGATATCGATTCAATTATTGACTCTGCTTACTCATTTATGTGTCGGTATCAACACATTTCAAAAATTACCCAAAATGTGCTTTAAAATTGTATGCATCTAACAAGATCTGATATTGTTATAGCGAATTAAAGGCTATTATGAAACCTTTAATTCGCTATAATTTCTATATAATTTCTATTAATTAAGCAGGTTTTGCCGCTTCTTTTTTTATTTCTTCAGGAGCTGGTGTTTTTTTTATCGTCACCTCTTTCACCGGTTTTTTGGTATCTTGATAATGTTTGACCATTGGGATAGTTGATGGTTCATGGCTGCTACCAATACTGTGTCTATAGAAATAATAAATCAAGGCGAGGGCGCCAAGTAAGGCTAATCCATACAGAAGTTTTTTGA
This sequence comes from bacterium, assembly GCA_021818945.1. GTDB lineage: Bacteria > Babelota > Babeliae > Babelales > Vermiphilaceae > JAKASV01. Next base: position 11,034 of record JAKASV010000026.1, read on the forward strand.
TAAATTTCTCATCTTCTTTAGTGGCATGACAAACGAGCCGATCCTTTTCTGCTTGCCGTAAAATCTGATCCTTTTCGGGAGAACTCAAAGGTCCATGTTTTTCTGCCTCTTTAATGATAAGGTCTATTCTTTATCAACCGCAGCATTTTTTATATTTCTTGCCTGATCCACAAGGACAAGGATCATTGCGGCCCACTTTTTCTTCGGTGCGTATTACTTGTGCACCCTGTGATGTTTCGTCACCACCGATCATATTCAATTGTTCAAGCTCCCGTTCACGACGTTCTTCTATCTCATGCTCATTAAACATTTCAAGGTTTAGGTGGAAGATATGGAATACGATGTCGGCACGGATTTCTTGCATCATATCCTTGAACATATCAAACGCTTCGCGCTTGTATTCAATAAGCGGGTTTTTTTGGCCCCAGCTACGCAAACTGATACCTTCTTTTAGATGATCAAGGTTAAGCATATGCTGCTTCCAGGCCTGATCTATAGTTTCAAGCATGAGCCATTTTTCAGCTTCTTGAATTCGTTCACGATTCTTTTGATCGCGATAGAGTTCATACTTTTCGAGCAGGAAGTTATTAAGGTCAAGAATGAGGTTATCACTATTTGATGTACTTATCCCTGCTTGTTCTATAGAGCCAATCGGAATGCCTGTCATGGTGGCTACAAACTCAAAGATCTGTTGTGCCTGCTCTTTGTTCATAGCCCGCTTTGGTGCTACACGGGCGACAGCATCTTCAAGTGTTTTGCCTATAAGGTCGCGAATGAGATTGTAGATATTTTCTGAACTTTCAAGAACTTCACGACGATAGCCGTAAATGACGATACGTTGTTGATTTAATACGTCATCATATTCAAGCAGATTTTTACGGGCATCAAAGTGTGTTTTTTCAACTTTTTCCTGTGCGCGTTCAATATTTTTTGATACGAAAGCCGATTCGATTGCCTCGTCTTCGGTCATGCCAAAGCGTTGCATATTCTTTTTGAGCGTATCACCCGCAAATATACGAATAAGATCATCTTCGAGCGAAATATAGAACCGTGATTCTCCTGGATCGCCCTGACGGCCAGAGCGGCCTCGAAGCTGGTTATCGATACGACGGCTTTCATGACGCTCAGTGCCCAATATATAGAGTCCACCAGCCTCTACAGATTCAGGTGTCAGTTTTATGTCGGTACCACGACCGGCCATGTTTGTTGCAATAGTGATGCGTCCAGGTTCACCTGCATGAGCTACAATTTCAGCTTCACGTTCATGCTGTTTTGCGTTCAAAACATCATGTGGAACTCCGTTAACCGTTAACACATTGCTCAACAGTTCAGAGGTTTCAATAGCTATGGTACCAATAAGCACTGGTTGTCTTTTTTCATACCGTTCACGGATATCTTCAACTATAGCCTTGTATTTTGCATTCTTGCTCAAAAAGATAAGGTCCGATTTATCAGTACGTATCATTGGCCTATGAGTAGGAATCGAGATTACGTCAAGCTTGTAAATTCTATAAAATTCTTCAGCTTCGGTTGCAGCAGTACCGGTCATACCGGCAAGCTTTTTGTAGATCCTGAAATAATTTTGCAAAGTAATGGAGGCCAGAGTTTGGCTTTCACGCTCGACAGTAACTCCTTCTTTTGCTTCAAGAGCCTGATGGAGTCCATCACTGTACCTTCGGCCAGGCAATATACGGCCGGTAAATTCGTCGACAATGAGAACTTCGCCATCTTTGACCACATAATCAACGTCGCGACGGAATAAAGCGTGAGCTTTTAATGCCTGTTCAATATGGTGTAATAAGGAGATGTTTTCAACTGCATAAAGGTTTGTCACGTTAAAGGCATGTTCAACTTTGTCGACGCCTTTTTCGGTTAACTGAGAGGATCGAGCTTTTTCATCGACCTCAAAATCTTCAGTTTTGCGTAACCGTGAAACAACCTGATCGGCCAATACATAGAGTTTGCTGCCTTCATCGGATGCCCCTGAAATGATTAAAGGGGTTCGGGCTTCATCGATCAGAATAGAGTCAACTTCGTCGACGATTGCATAATGCAGATCGCGTTGTACATAGTCTTGCAGACGGAACTTCATATTATCGCGCAGGTAGTCAAAGCCGAATTCACTGTTTGTGCCATAGACTATGTCCGCATTATAGACATTTTTTCGTTCAATATCTTGCATATGGTTCTGCAATGCAGCAACACTGATTCCCAGAGAATTATAGATGGTTCCCATCCATTCAGAGTCACGTCGGGCCAAATAGTCATTGACGGTGATAAGGTGTGCCCCCTTGCCACTCAACGCATTAAGATAGAGAGCCAGCGTTGCAGTTAAGGTCTTTCCTTCACCGGTTTTCATTTCTGCAATTTTGCCGTGATGCAGGACCATGCCGCCCATAAGCTGTACGTCAAAGTGGCGTTGGCTGAGTCTGCGCTTTGCTGCTTCACGTACAACCGCAAATGCCTCAGGCAAAATAGCATCGAGTGACTTGCCTTGAGCTATTTGCTCACGAAATTCATTGGTTTTAGCAGCAAGTTGTTCGTCGGTCAACGTGCTTATAGTAGCTTCATAGGCATTGATCTTAGCAACTATGGGTAGCATATTTTTTAGCTGGCGATCGTTAGCCGTGCCAAAAATTTTAGCTAAAATATTAGTTATCATTATTTATACCTCAATCGTTAGTAAATTCTTTTGATTAATTCTAGCTGAAAAAAATAAAAACAGCAAGAATCTATAAAACAAGATAGTAGTACTTATTTGATTATATCACAAATAGCTAATGTGCTCAAATAGAATGGCTAAGACGGGTGCAAACAAAAGTGATTGCTGATTGATTTGAGTTGGAAATATGGGTAACCTATTCCCGAAGTAATGGAATGAAGGCATTAACAAACCCGATCGGAAGTAGTATGGATGAATTAAAAAGCAGTG
>JAKASV010000027.1 GCA_021818945.1 bacterium
TAATAATGCAGAAAAAATGCTAGCCCTTCGTACAGTACGTGCTAATGGCCTTTGGAGTAAATATTGGACAACTATTCAGCCCTCTTCAAGTATGCAAGCTTTTGGGTAACACTTTTGTTTGCACCCGGCTAAGACTTACGACCGTCATTTGCCTTCCAGCAAGATTTTTTTGCCGCCGGTAAGACCAAAACTGTTGATGACAGATGGTGCATTCAGCATAATCTGAACAAAATGCTGACGCTGGAATCCCAGCCTTTTGCAATAGAATACGATTATATCCTGGCAGATCAAAATAAGTTTGATTATTTCGAGTTATTAATACCTGATCCTGGCAATGGATAACGGCATCAATAACTTCAGAGCCTACGCTATAACAGCAATGACCTGCAGACGGTCCAAAAAAAACACGTATATTGCGAGGTATTGAACCAAAAACTGTGTTCATATGCTCCAAAGCTTTAATCGCAATTCCTGCTACTGAACCGCGCCAACCTGCATGGATAATTGCTATTGCGTGATTAATAGTATCATGTAGCACTATGGGTAAACAATCAGCAGTCAGCACACCGATGCCCATGCCAGGCATATCCGTAATTATGTAGTCTCCAGGGACTGCAAATGGTTTAATTAAAGCCATTGTTGTTGGATCTATCAAAAAGCCAGTTGAGGCATGTATTTGACGCGGCAATAAGAGAGAATTAATGGGCATGACAGACGTTAATCTACTGAATGGTTTAATGTCCAGCAGGGCATTGGTCTGTTGGTACGAATGATAGGTGTGGTCATGCATAAAAAGATTATCTGAACGATCCCCAAAATAGATGCTAAAAGTACTGCCTTTGTGTACCCTCATGAAGATCAATCCCAACGGGTATGGTAGGCCGAGGCCTGATATGTTTCACCTAGAGATTGAGCCTGAAGATCATTATGGCGTTGTAATTCGTGTGCCTGCTGTTCTTGAGCCCTTGCTTGTCTTTGTTGGGCGTCAATTGCTGCCTGGGCTATTTTTGCATATTCATAGGCCCTCAATTCATCTGAATAATAAGGGGAGCCTATGAGGGTCTCGCGAATAAGCTCTAATTTATTGCATAGTGCCAGGGCTACATTATAGCGATTGGAATATTCATAGGAGAGTTTATTCATAGCAGCATGCATATAATGAATATCATCTTCCAGCCGTCTTAAATACCAACGATATGGATAAGGGTCTGAATGGCGGCGCTGGTATAACATGACTGATTGATGAAGCATTTCTCGAAAATAACTCAAATCACCTTGGTAGGAATCGACTGCATGAAGATCTCGTTCGTAACGGTACATCATATTGTCTTCAGTTTCAAATAACGTGAAGTAACTCTGATGATGTTTTAAATAATCATAGGCAAAGGATAAACCAGGAAGCATCGTATGGATTTGATTTTCAATAGCCTTCATTCTGCTTATAATTCGCAAAGTTTGATAATCTTGGTCAGATTGATATTGTAATGCTTGTATGCGATCGTGGAGCTTTTTTGCATGCTTGTCTAGATTTTTGATTGTTCCTGAAAATCTGTATATATATGTTTCAATATCCGCATCATGATATTTAGTTTTTGCTATGGCATATAATATTGTTTCAGAAATTCTGCTAATGCAATCTTGGCGATCTGTAGAGTCTGAATATACATCAGCTAAAATAGTAGTTAAGTTCATATATTGCGCAGATGCTTCTCGCGTAGCTTGTTGAGCCTGTTCAACAATGGTACCATCAGATTTATTGAATAACCAACTGCCAAATTTTGCCATACCATAGGTGGCCAGTCCCACTGCACCTATGACTAATCCGACTTTGCCGATGTCATCAATGGTCACCCTGTTGGTTTCATAGCTTATTTGACCTTGAAGATATACACGTGCATTGCTTTTATTACTCCACATCATTGATGAAAGAATTGTTAGGGATAGTATTTTGTATGACAGGTGATTTTTAACCATATGAACCTCGCTTAAAAAAGGCAGGATTATCTTGACCAATACGAGCTCCAAAGAAATGCATGTTAAGTATAGTTATAGTTATAAAAATGTTCAATATTTAGTGATTTTTTTAGACTGTCTTACAAGCAATTCTTGTGTTTAGTATGTAAATCTTTGACAAATATGTACTTAGGCTTACTATGGTTGTGGTTATTTACGCTTTAAATATGCATGAGATTCAATTGTTATATAAGGGATATTCATGAAAAAAGTTTGCAACATAGTGTTGATGTTAACATTGATGTTTGAATCATTGGTCTGTTCTTCTAGAGAAATGGCCAGGTTTATTGTTAAACAGAAAAAGATGTCTGAAGGAGTTGCCCGTTTTTGTCGACCTATATATGTGGATGATCAATATTTTAATATAGCTGATGATGATTCATATGATAGCTGGGAGCCAACAAAACTGATGCGTGATTCAGCACGTCTCTTTGCTTATCCAAAAGCTTGGGGAACCAGTTTTAACTCTGAATCTACAAAATCATGGTATTGCCCGTCAAGATCGCTTTGCCAAAGTGTTGAGCCTGCTGTTACATGGATAGGTCATTCAACATGTTTTATTCAGTTCAAAAAACTCAATATTATTACTGATCCTATTTTTGGGAGTCCTTCATGGTTTTATAAACGTGCCAATAATCCAGGTATTTCCTCTAATCGGTTGCCTCATATAGATATTATTTTGTTATCGCACAACCATTCTGATCATATGGATGAAGACAGTCTGATGGCCTTGAGAAAACATCAGCCTTTTGTTATGGTTCCTCAAGGCAATGCTCGCTGGTTTAAAGAAAACGGTTTTAATTATGTTCAAGAATATACATGGTGGGAAAGACAGGACATACAGCTCAAAGAAGATTCTGCGTCAGTGACTATTACGTGTGTTCCCTCAGTTCATTGGTCAGGCCGATCTTTTTTAGATACAAATGCTACATTATGGTCTGGGTGGGTTATTTCATCAGACAATGAATCAATTTATTTTGCTGGTGATACCGGCTATAGCAAAAGACAGTTTGATGAGATTCGTACTCTATTTCCTTCGATCAAACTTGCTCTACTACCTATTGGACCTAATGAGCCAAATCATTTAATGGGCGGTATGCATTTAAGTGCTGGACAAGCGGTTGAAGCTTTTCAGGATCTTGATGCACAATGGCTTATTCCGATTCATTGGGGGACCTTTAAATTGGGCGCTGATACGTTTATGATGCCGGTTGACCGTCTTAAAAAAGCATGGCAAGACAATAAGTTGCCTGATGATCGTTTGCATATTTTAAAATGTGGACAGCGGGCGGTTTATAATGAATCTGTTTAATGTGTGTTCGTATGTTCACTGTGCTCGATATCTTTTTTGATGCGTTCAAAAAGTGCATCTGATTTTTTATCAAATTGAGCAACAATGTCTGGATCGGCAACATTATAGGCATAGACCTTAATGCCTGTATCAGGCGTGAGCATATCGTCCGTAAGTACCAGGCAAAATTCGATATAATTTGAATCAGTAACGATTTCCGGCTGTGTGCGTAAAGTATCTACGATGGTCAGAATATCATCAGTATAACCTAGCCCGGATATAAAGGTGTTGTTTTTATAGCCACCCTGTTTGGCAAAATAGACACAATCAGAAAGAATAATTTTGGGGACTGCAATCATAAGAACCTGGCCATACGCGCTTAATGTATCATGTTCATCTTCCAGGTCTTCCAATTCATCTTGGTATTTTTGATAATAGGACTTGTAGCCGAGTATTTCAAAAACATCCTCAAGATAGAGATGAATTGGATGTACATTCGAGTTGTCCAAAAAATAATGTGCTGAGCAGCTTCCGTTATTCTTCTCATTGCCGAAAAATGCATAGTTTAAGAACAATAATTTTTCGCGGGTGCTTTCTTCTCGCCCAGTTTTAAGAATATAGGATCGAAGTTCTTTTTCTTTTTTTAATTGAGTTTCATCTGTGCAAGGTTTTTTGCAATGAATAAAAAGATAGTCGAGTGCAGATTTCTTAAATTGTGTCTCCCATAGTTTGGTATACCATTGTTCTATAATGCGGTAGTGCCATCTTTGGGCATGCACAAATGACGCATAGCCCTGAGAAGTGAGTTCTTTTTCTTTAAGGGTAATTTGATCAATCATGTTAACAAATCGTTGTTGCGACGTACAAGCCTCAAAGTTCTTGGAATAATAAAATAATTGAGCATTGGCAATCACATGTTTTTGAGTTTGCGAAAGTTCTGGAAGTGGTTGAGGGAGAGAGCCGAACATATTTTTGTAAAAAACTATCATAATGAGTATTGTGGCAGTTATAGATACCTGTTTTTTTGCAAAAAAGTTTTTGACTCTTATTTTGAGGGCTTGCATAGTATATTTAGCAGGTATAGATATGCCAATGGATCCAGCAGTTTGTAATAGTGCATTAATAGTGCTAAAGGGCGTTGCCGCATTATCAAATGCTGCTTTGAGTAATGCGTACGTGTAAGATGCCTCAAGTATGATGATAGTAGAGACAATGGTGGGGCTTATAGTTGCGATAGATTTTATTGCCTCAGTAGTAAAAGTTTTAATGGTGTCGGACTTACAATTCATTAAGATCAAGACTGTATTGACCGGCACCGTGTCGATAGACTGAACAACTGCGGGTATCAGTTGTTCGACTATCGCCGGGTAGTTCTGAATAATATAGTGGGTGGCGATATCAGTCAACGCATGATGAGTACATAGATGAATTATGCGATTGACTATGTCTTTTTCTGTTAAGAATGTATTGATATTTTTCGTAATAGGATCAGTATTTTTTTCATGCCAATGTGTATTTAAATATGCGCAAAAAGTCTCAAGATGTGCAGAATGTAAATAGCTACTATTAGTACGAGCTTTTTTTATGATGTCACTAATATTTGGTGTTTTGTGTGCTCCAATTGATAGATTCATAAATCCGAGAAATAGTGCAAGCGCACTATATGTCGATATGCTATGACCATTCATGGCGTTTTTTTCCCCTCCGACAAAAATCGATATCTCCATTAAGCAGAACGGTAGATGTTCCGCCTGGTTAGTATCTTATAAAAAAAATAGCAAGTCAAATACTTTAAATACTATAATTACTACAATAACTTGAGAATAATTTACAATAATAAAATACAGTTAATACGAGACAGGGGGGGCATTGTTAATATCAATTGCTCCTTGCTATGATTGAGGTATGACATCTTACGTGATAGTGTTCTGTTTGTCCCTTTTGAGCGCAAAAGGCTTTATTGAATGCGTGTTGTCATTGTATTCCTAGTGCCAGACAGGACAGGTTTTTGACAGAAAAGTCAAGTTCAGTTAGTATTAGGGTTGAAACTCTTTCGTCTACTTTTCAAACCAGTAGTAAAAACGAGGTCTCATGAAAATGAAAAAATATATGATGCTTTGTTTAAGTATCATTATGTTGATGTTTATGTATACAACGGTCAAGCCGTTTGATATTGGTAACACCATTCGCTGGCTCAAGCAAAGGTTTTCGAGCCGTCCAGTTACCCGAGGTATTGAGTTGGATGATACTGAAACAGTTCAAGCGGTACCAGTCAAGTCCGTAGAACATACTCAGCGAGAAGTACTATTCGAAAACAATATTCAGGAACTTTTTAAAGCACTCAAAGATGACCCTCGCTATGCTGACGTACCTAATCTTATTGATGAATCGATTATTGTGAATGGTAAAGCGTTAGCCCCAGGATCCAACGCAGAGATCGTCATCGAGGACGGCAAAGGGGTAATGACAATAAAATTACGCAAAGGTTTTTCAAAACTGATCTATGCAATGCAACAAGGCACATTGCGTGGTATTTTGATGAAGCTATTAAAGAGCATCGATCCATGGCTTGAGTGGCGGTATAATGTTACTTTTACGGTAAATAAGGACATCGATTTTGTCCAGCTCTCAGACCTTGTTCTTGCGGCTTATAATAAAGCACAAGATGAGAGTGCAGTCAATCATCGTTTTAAGTATATTTTAGTCGTTGATTTATCACTCAATGAAACAGTAGATTTATAAAAATAGTACCCTGCTGGTTTTATCGTACAAAAGACTTAAGGTTATACATAAATGCATCCGGAATTTCTACATATTTATGGGCCCATTTCCATACAATGGTATGGGCTCATGATTTTTATTGGCATTTTAGTTTTTACCTACGCTATCTTAAAAGATCCTCAACGTTCAAAATTAATAAGCAATGATCAATTTTTTGATCTTATGGCATTGGGTATTTTAATCGGTATTGTTGGTGGACGCTTGTTATTTGTATTAACAAATAGAGGTGATATTAATTCTTTTTATGAAGCTATTGCAATTTGGGATGGAGGTTTTTCCATCTTAGGCTCAATTTTAGGAATTATAGGCGTTCTACCTATCTATCTGAGAAAAAAAGGGATCAGAATATTTGAACTGCTTGATTTTTTTGCAATCTATGCGCCATTATTGCAATCAATTTCTAGAATTGGTTGTTTTTTTGCAGGCTGCTGCTATGGATGTCCAACGAATCTCTTATGGGGTGTCAAATGTTCCGGATTCTGTAATCTTGAAAAAGGTCATTATCTTCATCCAACCCAGTTATATAGCGCATTGCTTCTTTTTATTATCTATATTTTATTACGATATTGGGTACGAAATACAGTTAAAAAGCCTGGACAATTGACAATGCTCTACCTTATTCTTGAAAGCGTTGAGCGGTTTATTGTGGATTTTTGGCGGGGTGATCGAGAATTTCTTGCAAAAACGGGATTTTTAGGCACATTGTCAATTCATCAATGTATTGCCATGGGTATATGTGGGGCAGCATTGATTATACTATGTTGGATAAAAGTACGGGCGCAACAAAAAGATGAATTTATTTAGTTACATAAAGAGCAAAGTTTCTATTATTGATGTTGTGAATGAATATACCCATTTAAAACGGGCAGGCCTTTATTGGAAGGCGCACTGCCCATTTCATCATGAAAAGACGGCATCATTCACCGTCAGTCCTCATAAGGAAATATTTTATTGTTTCGGTTGTCATGCAACCGGAGACGTAATAACATTTATTTCTCGCGTGGAAAATTGCTCAGCAGTCGAAGCCGTCAAACATTTAGCTGATCGTTATCATATAGATTTGCCAACTGATCTTATGATGCCACAAGAGGATGGGAGTTCAAAAAAGCGTGACTCCTATTTTGAGCTTTGTAAATGCGTAGCCCAATGGAGTCATGATCAACTTGCCAAGTCTGAGCATGTTTTGCAGTATGTTCAATCTCGGGGTATTAATAGGCAAAGTATCAATAATTTTATGCTTGGTTATTTCCCAGGAGGGATTCGGTCGATCAAATCATTTTTGCAATCAATGTCTAATAGTAATATTATTGCTCAGGATCTCATTGAGGCAAATATTATCCTTGAAGGCCACCATATGATGTATTCACCCTTTGAGGAACGAATTCTGTTCCCTATAAAAGATCATTTAGGGCGATTTTGTGGTTTTGGTGGACGAATTTTTAAATCTGATGATACGAGGCCGAAGTATTATAATTCTCGCGAGGGACCATTTTTTGCAAAAGGGTCTTTGCTTTTTGGACTTGATTTGGCCAAAAGAGTTGTTCAGGAGAGCGAAACGATATTTTTAGTTGAAGGATATACTGATTGTATTGCCATGGTACAAAATGGCTATGCAAATACGGTGGCAACGCTGGGTACTGCCTGTACTCAGGATCACTTACGTCAGATTTCCCGCTATGCTCAAACTGTCTATGTAATTTATGATGGTGATAGGGCTGGTCAACAAGCGATGTTACGGTTAGCAGAGCTCTGCTGGCAATGCAGCCTTGATCTTTATACTATACAGCTGCCGGAATCGGATGATCCAGCCTCCATGTTTACCCGCGGGCAAGCTCTTTCTCCTTATATTGCCAAAGCCCAAGATATATTTAGTTTCTTTGTCTCGAGCATGGGATCGAATTTTGGCTCAAAACCTCTCCAAGAAAAACTGAGAATTTCTGAACGGATTGTGGATATTCTGAATCATGTTGATAACCAGTTAAAGCAGGATTTTCTATTACAAAAGGCAGCAAAGGCACTTGATATTCCATTTGATTCTCTTAAGCGAGAAATTATGCGTGAGACAAGAAAATCTAAGTTGGTTGGGCAAGTAGAGCAAAAAAATGATGTTGTTTTTGCTGAAGATAAGAAGGAAATTGAACCGTCTAAACTAGAAAAAAGAATTTTTTTTGCTATAATTAATAATATTCAGTTAGTGAATGGGCAGCGAGAGGAGTATTTAATTAGGTACTTTTCAGAACCGCTTCGTACATTATTAATGCGCATAAAACGGGAAAAAGAAGATTGTCCAGGCTTGGATTTTGCTCAATTTTTTCAGATGCTTGAAGAAGATGAAAAGCGTATTATTTCCAAGATAATGATGGAACAAGAAGAACAGGTATCTAATGAAACATTTGATTATCTGGTAGCCCAGTTTCAGAAACGGCATTGGAAAGCGTTAGCTCATGATATTGCTATACAGCTTGAGCAAGCAAAAAAGAGCAGGAATACTGATGAAATACAAAAATTAGTTACAGAGTTTCTTGAGCTGAAAAAACGGGTATTAGAAAAACAGATTCTCTAGTTTCAATTCAAAAGGCAGGCATAGTTCATGGTAAAAAAGACGACGACAAAAAAGGAGCAGGTGAGCACTTTGAAGGCGGGGACACCATCAAAGGTCAAAAAACCGATCGTAAAAAAGAATGGTCCAACGCCTGCAACCGGTAAAGATTTAGATTTAAAAGCAGAGGTTATTAATGAGTTAATGGAGCGTGGCAAAAAAAATGGCTACATGACCTATGAAGAAATTATCGAATTTAGTGAAAAAAATAGTTTAAATGAAGGTGAAACCAACGATTTGTTGCGTAGATTTGAAAAAGAGCATGTCGATATTGTCATGCAGGAGGAATTAGAAGGCGGGGCTGCAGGGCTTGAAGAATTTGGGACAGAGGAAGAAGAATTTCCAGCAGTTCACCTGAAGACAAAACTTGAAAGTTCCTTAGATTTGCACGGTGAATTTGAAGAAGAGGGTGAAGATGAAGAGCCTGATGACAAGATTGAATTACGTGGAGTCTCTTCTCCGATAACTGATCCGGTCAAATGTTATCTGCGTGATATTGGTAAAATTCCTCTTTTGAACAAGCAAACAGAGACAGTTATTGCCAATATGATTGCGCAAGGAAAAACTGAATCGATTGATGCTTTGTCGCGCTATCCGTTTATTCATAAAGAGTTTATTGCTATAGGCGATAGGCTACAAAAAAACACGATCATGCTCAAAGATATTATTCAATTCTCTGAGTTTGACGAAGAAAACTTGCCAAAAATTGATGAAGAAAAACGTCACATTATCGATACTATTAATGTTATTAAAGATCTGGTTGCTAATGAAGAAAGAATTTATTTGAGCTATCGTGGTAAACTTGAGACTAAAGCTCAAAAGACTAAAATGTTGAATGATGTGAAGCAGAATAAGGAAAAAATCTGTGAGACCATTCGTTCAATTAAAATATCGAACAAGCTGATAAAAAAATTAGCACGAAAGATTGAAAAATATTTACGCAAAATTCAAGAGCGTGAGAATTTGGCTAAAGATACTGAGGCACTTATTAAAGAATATAAGGCCATAAAAAAGCCTACTGCCGATGTTAAAAGCGCTCTTGAAGAAATGGATAGTACTGTACGCGGTTGCTATAAATCCGTACGTCGTACTGAGGCTGAAGTAGGTTTGCCTAAGGAAAAAATTATTGCCTATTACGAGCAACTGATGGAAGGGCAGCGCAAGGATAAAAAGGCAAAAGATGATCTTGCTAAAGCTAATTTGCGCCTTGTTGTTAATATTGCAAAAAAATATATCAACCGAGGGCTCCATTTCTTGGATTTAATCCAGGAAGGTAATATTGGTCTTATGAAAGCGGTTGAAAAGTTTGAGTTCGAACGTGGGTTTAAATTCTCAACGTATGCTACCTGGTGGATCCGTCAATCAATTACCCGTGCGATTGCTGATCAGTCAAGAACTATTCGTGTTCCGGTACATATGGTTGAAACGCTTAATAAAATCAACAAAATTAAACGAACATTCTTGCAGGAACATGGCCGCGAGCCTTCGCATGCTGAGCTGGCAAAAGAACTTAATCTTGATGAAAAGAAGATCAAAAATATTATCAAGATTTCAAAAGAACCGATCTCGCTTGAGACCCCAGTGGGAGATAGTGATGATGCGTTCATTAAAGATTTCATCGAAAGTGAAACAGATTATTCTCCATCAGAAGCTGTGTCTTCAAGTGACTTGAAAAAACGTGTCCGTGAGATGCTCAAGACCTTATCGCCACGTGAAGAAAAAGTGATAAAGATGCGATTTGGTATCGATGTTGCATCGGAACATACTCTTGAAGAAGTAGGTAAAGATTTTTCGGTAACACGAGAACGAATTCGACAAATAGAAGTTAAAGCATTGCGTAAACTGCGTCATCCTTCACGCAGCAAGAAACTCCGTGCATTTTTTGAAACTGCCCAAGAAGAGATGGAGCACGATGAAGAAATACCAATGATTGACGAGGATGACGACGATACCTTAGAGTGAGATTATACAAAAGAAGGTGAGGATTTTACATGGACCCTGTAGCACAAAGTTCTCTGTTGTTGCCAACAGTAGCATTTATAATTTCATTAGCTTTAACCGCGCTCTTTTCTTTTTTGGAAACGAGTATAACGGCATTACGACTCTTTAAATTAAAAGAAATAGCACAAAAAAGTAGCACGCGATACAAATATTTTTTTCATACACTAGAGACTGCACCACAGCGAGTGCTTGGTACTATTTTGATAGCAAATAGTCTTGCCAATGTTACTAGTGCTGCTTTGATTACCAACGTAATGGAGAACTTCTTTGCACGTATACACTGGTCTTCCAGTCTTGGATTTTCGATCGGTATTGGTGTTGCTACCACTGCAATACTAATTTTTGGTGAAATTTTACCAAAGAATATTGCAAAAACCCATAGTGCCCGTTATTTTAGTTCGACCTTATGGATAAGTAATTTCACCTTTCGACTTTTTGATCCTGTTGCCACATTTTTGACGAGACTTTCAGATTTTATTTTGGCGAAAGTCAGCAAGCCAGGTGAGCTTGAAACAGCGGAATGGGTCTCAGAGAAAGAAATCCAATTTCTTATTGATCATATTGGTCAAAAAGGTCTTATGGAGACTGAAAAGACCGAAATGCTCCGTAATATTTTTGAGCTTGGCCGAACACCAATTAAAGAAATCATGGTACCAGCAACTGATATTGTGTCATGTGATGCATCTACGAGTATTAAAGAGACATTGAATATCTTTGCAAAACATCATTATACAAGAATTCCCGTATTTAAGGATACGGTTGATAACATTATTGGTATTGTTCATTTAAAGGATATTTTTTTGATGATGACTAACCATGAAGAAAAACTCCTTAAAGATATCTTGCGCCCTATTTTGTTTGTTCCAGAAACGCTCAAAGTTAATCAGCTGTTGCGTGAACTTAGAGAACAGCATGTACATATGGCTATCGTTCTTAATGAACATGGCATTGTGATAGGTTTGATTACGCTAGAAAATGTACTTGAAGAGATCGTGGGAGAAATCAGCGACGAACATGAAATGGCTGTAGAAAAATATATTGTTCTCAAGCAGGGCGGTTGGCTGATGAATGCGAGCATGACGCTCGAAGATGTTGAGGCACTTATTGGTATTGAATTTGAGGCTGAAAGTGCACTCACGCTTGGTGGCTTTTTGACTGAGCAGTTACAACATGTGCCCAAAAAGGGTGAACGGATTTTTTATAAGGACTATTATTTTCAGGTGCAAGAGGCAAGTTCAAAACGTGTATTGCGCGTTTTAGTCTTTAGGGAAAAAAAGGAATTGTAGAACCATTAACCAAAAGAGGAGATGTATGGGATACAAAGTGATAATAAGCATTGTACTATCGTTTTTCTACGTTGGTATCTATGCACAACAGCACGCAGATTATGATCAGGTTATGACAACAACTCTTGATAGTGATCAACCAAAAAAAGAGGTACCACAGCCGCCTGCAACACAGAATCAAGATGATGATCGTCAAGTTGCTGAAATGGCTATCACGACCCTTGCTTCTATGGCTCATAATATTATCAATATTGGAGCTGATGCACATAATCCACAAGTGATAGGTTCTAATGTGATCAGTATCTTAAGTAGTTTTGTACATTTTGTGACCTATGCTCTGAGAAATCCCGGAGTTGTAGATTTATTAAAAGATGAAGTATTTCAAGATACGGTGCGAATTATAATTGCGAGAAGCATAATAAATGAACAACTGGATGTGACCGATGATGAAATAATATGATTACTTCTAAAAAAAGGAAGTTTGATGAAGATTGTCAGTAAGGGATATGTGTTAGTTATTCTTGGGATAACAACTCAGATAGTTGCGGTAGAAAAAAGTACTATAGAAACGCACATTGGACGAACATTTGTTATCGCATTACCAGAAAATCCGACAACCGGGTATACCTGGTACTGGCAAGTCAGTGATGATGCCCAGCACCGCGCTCTAGAGCTTACAAAAAAAGAGTTTATGGCTAAAGAGCCGAGTATGATTGGCGGCGGCGGCACAGCTCGGTTTACCTTTAAGGCTATGCATGCTGGTAAGGTGCCTGTTATATTGACACTCAAACGTATTTGGGAAAAAAATAGTGATGTTGACCAAAAGCGATTTGATGTAAATATTCTTCCAAAAAAGCATAAAAAGGGGCATAAAATAATAGCTTAAGCTCCCAAAAAATTTAGAAAAATAAACCCTGAGATAGACTCTCAGGGTTTATTTGATGTGCGATGGCAGAAAAAATGCATAGTTATGCTTGTTTGATGATGATCTCGGGCTAGAAAAAGCATAACTATTCCGCTGCTTATGGTGCCTCTGATAACCAAGTGTTTGTCTTTTGCTGTTCGGGGGTCAACCTGATACCGTGCACGGTCAATAGCTTTACAAGATCCCTGTTTTTATTTTTTAGTGAGATATTTAAGGCTGTTTCATGCGCGGCATTGAGGGTACTACCATTGGCGCCACGGTCCAAAAAGAGTCGTGCGAGTCGTACGTTTATCTGCGCACACGCTAGATGCAACGGAGTATTTCCGGCAGCATCGGGTGTGTCAAGAGGCGCGCCTGCTTTGATCAATGCCTCGGCGATACGATCGAGTCTTGTTGGTTTGTTTGGATTATATCTACCAATAGCATGATTTAATGGTATTAATGAATGATCGGTATGATTAAATTGAGCTCCGCTATTTATCATGATCTTTGCTCGTTGAACATCTCTGGCAGTGATCGCTTCCTGTAATTTGTTTGAGTACCAATAATTTTTTCTGATCGGATATAATTGATCAAGATAACGTACGATACTTTCTTGATGCTCTTGTTCTGCAAGCTGTCTTGGAGTGTGATGACTTTTTGCAGTTTCTAATAGATTGTTAGCGCCATGTTGCACTAGCCAGCGCACCATCTCTAATTGCCCTTCTTGGCAAGCAACTGTTAGCGGGCTACGTTGTTCTTCGTCTTCAGTTGGTGTATCGATATTTTCACCATTGCATACTAATTGTTGAA
>JAKASV010000028.1 GCA_021818945.1 bacterium
TTCAAGACACCCATTGAAGTTTTACGCTCTTCAGTCATGAGTAGTTTATGAAGCTTGCCTGCCCGGCAATGGAGGGCTGTTTCTTATTGAAATTTTTTAGTGTTGCATTTCATTCTTGACTTTGCCACTGCTTAATAAAATAATCAAGTATTTTATTTTCTAATTGAAATGAAAGCTTTGCCATCAGAAGCATAAGTGAACATAGGTACAAGATTTTCTTTTTCTAACAAGGGATGGCAAGTCAATTTTCTTGCTCAATGCGCGTAAAGCTGATAAGTACTTGTTCAAGCTCGGCAAAAAAGCCCTTTATAATAGGTAGAGTCAATTGCCTTGATGCTTGATCTTGCGATAACGATTGCAGAGCTGATTCCATAGATTTAATCATGCTATTGGTATAATTAAACAAGTATCGAGCTCTATCGGATATTTCTAGTTTATAGGGAGAACTTAATGACTGTATACCTGTCTGATAATACATAAATGCTATCAGGCAAGTCATATCCTGAACAACACTATTCAGATTGGAAATGATACGATTTTGGTGATATGCCATATCACCTAGCTTTAATTCTGCATGTGACATATCATCAAGCGTCTTGGCATTGTGCTCTAACTCTTTAGCTAGTGCCCCTGGAAGTAAGACTTTTTGAGTTATTCCATTCTCCACCATTTTGTTGGCAATTATCCCCAACCTAGTTGACCCATTAACATACCAGCATAAGGTAGGCACATAAAAAATTTTGTGAGTGATAACATGTCCTAACCTTGCAACTTGCTCAACCAACGTCATGATACATGTTGGGCTCAACATAAAGTTATATGCCATGGACTTAAACCAGCCACTACTTCCAAAACTTGGCCCTTTAACAAGATTTTCAAGCTCAGTAAGCCTTTTTCTAAAATCTGCTTCTGATCCCAGCATCGAGGATAGTTGACTCGGTTCGTCACCTTTACACAGGAGATAACCGATACCAAGCGATGCAGCCCCGGCCAACAGGTATGAGCTGGCCTTTGCAATGGTACGTGTAACTTTATTTTTTTCTTGTGCTTTGGCAAATTCAATTTTACGCTGATCGATAGACTGTTCAGTCAATCGCTCGATCTGCATAATCTGATCGACAGCAGTCACACTAGTGCCCAGGCATAGTAAACAGCCTAAGCATACACGCAATAATACCATAGTATCCCCCTATAAAAAACCTCCAAAAACTTATAAATCGGTGTATTTAATCGCTCGCCCTTTAACCTTATCTGCCGGATATTTTTTCTTCGTTGAATCTAGTTTAGCAAAAAAAGCATCACCAAGGTCAATATCACAGGTATTACAAAAAGATAAAAGAGCTATAAATACATCCGCTACTTCATCCTCTATGTCACTCCGCTTTTCTTGGAGCTTGGTCTTACTTTTCTCAGAATCTACCCACAAAAAATGCTCCATAATTTCCGAAGCTTCTATAGCAATAGCCATACTTAAATTTTTTGGCGTATGAAATTGCTGCCAATCACGTTCGGCTACAAACTGAGCAACGGCTTTTTTTGCTTTATTAATTGTTAATGTATCATCTTGCATAAAAATCCTCAAATGCCCCAAACATGGGAGCTTTATTTCATAAATTTCTTGAACACAAATAATCCTGTTCTACCGGATCATTTTTTTAAGATATCTACCCGTATAACTCTTGGGACAAGCAGCGACCTGCTCAGGGGTTCCTTGTGCAACTATCTGTCCACCTTCATCCCCACCTTCTGGTCCCAGGTCAATGATATAGTCAGCGGTCTTGAGAACATCAAGGTTATGTTCAATGACTATCATAGAATTGCCTTTATCGATGAGCGTATTCAGTACCGCAAGTAATTTTTCAATATCACTATTATGCAATCCGGTTGTTGGCTCATCTAATATGTAGAGTGTTCGACTTCCACGCTTTGCAAGTTCATCAACAAGCTTAATGCGCTGTGCTTCACCCCCTGAAAGCGTTGTCGCCGGTTGACCCAGTTTGATATAATCAAGACCTACGTCACATAATAGCTGTAAGCGCTTTGCCAGTGGGGTATGGGCAACAAAAAATTCTTTAGCCTCAAGAGCTGTCATTTCAAGAATATCTGCAATATTTTTACCTTTAAACAAGATAGCCAGTGTCTCTTTGCTGTACCGTTTGCCTTTGCATGTTTTACAGGTCATAGTCACATCGGGTAAAAAATGCATACTTACCTTGATCGTTCCATCACCACGACATTCGGAACAGCGCCCTTCGGGCACGTTGAAACTAAATCTGCCTGCAGTATATCCGCGGGCATTACTTTCGGGTAAACTTGCAAATAAAGCACGAATACTATCAAAAATACCCAAATAGGTAGCTGGATTTGAGCGAGGTGTTCTGCCAATTGGGCTTTGGTCTATGACAACTAAATGTTCAAGCTGCTTGGCACCAATAAGATCAGGATCAGAACCAAGGTCCAGTCGCTTGCCACCCAGTTCGCGTGACAACGCTGGTACCAGCTCCTGCATGACCAGGGTACTTTTACCTGAACCTGAAACACCCGAAATGCCACATAATACTCCCAGCGGAAACGAAACTTTTAAATCTTTAAGATTGTTACGATCGGCATGATCAATAGTCAAAAATCCTCGTGATTGTCTCACTTTTTCTGGTCTTTTGATACCTCGACGACCAGCAAGATAAGCCCCCGTCAAAGAATGTTTGTTAGAGGCGCAGTCGGCCGGTGTTCCCGTTGCCGTTATGTTACCACCAAGAATCCCCGCTGCAGGGCCCATATCAATCAGATAATCTGCATGTTCAATCGTTTCCATGTCATGTTCGACAACAACAACAGTATTTCCAAGATCACGGAGCTTTTTGAGCGTTGCAATTAATCGGTCATTATCTTTTTGATGGAGCCCAATACTTGGCTCATCAAGCACATACAACACACCGCTTAATGCTGACCCGATTTGGGTCGCTAACCGAATTCGTTGGCCTTCACCTCCTGATAAGGTACGCGAGGAACGATTAAGAGACAAATAAGATAACCCGACATCATTCAAAAAGGTCATGCGATTGACGATTTCCTTAAGTAATGCTTTGGCTATACATGCTTCTTGTTCTGAAAGTCTTATATTCTCAAAAAATTTCAATGCTTCTTTTATTGATAGCTGACTAATTTCGTAAATATTTTTTTCCCCAATGGTAACGGATAATGCAATAGGATTAAGTCGTTGACCTGCGCAGGCGCCACAGGTCTGCTCACTGGCATATTTTCCAAAAAATTCAGGGTAATTAGCCTTCCACGCTTCAGGATCATTTGTATTCCATGGCCATTCATGAATAATACCTAGACCATTACACCGAGAACATGCACCAATGGGCGAGTTAAAAGAAAACAAACGAGGTTCAAGCTCTGGTATCGAGCGTGCACACGAAAGGCACATGCGGCTTGAGGAGTACACATATTCAGTATCGCCCACCAGGATTTTGCACATACCATTGGTCAATTTAAATGCCGTCTCTACCGATTCAGTCAACCGAGCTATATCAGCTTTTGATACAATCAAAATATCAATTAAACAATCGATCGTATGCTTGAACGTTTTTTTGAGTTTAAGTTCAGCTATTTCATCGACCGATTTGAATCTATGGTTGGTCCCATCGATGGCGAACCTGTACCAACCGGCACTAAATAAACGCTTTAAATCATTGATAAATTCACCTTTGCGTTCATTGGCAACAGGAGCAGCAACGGTAATCGTGTGACCAGCAAATTGGTGGCTCACCATCGCTACTATACTTTCTGCCGATTCGGCACGTATGCAAGCATGACATAGAGGACAATGCGCGATACCGATTCGTGCAAAAAGTACGCGTAAATAATCATAAATTTCAGTTATTGTGCCCACAGTCGACCTGGGGTTAGCCCCCACAGTTTTTTGTTCTATAGCAATAGCCGGGCACAGCCCCTCTATTTGATCAACATCTGGCTTCTTGGCTATTCCTAAAAATTGCCGCGCATAGGCTGATAATGATTCAACATATCTACGTTGTCCTTCGGCAAATAAAATATCAAGCGCCAACGAACTTTTACCTGATCCAGAAGGCCCAGTAATAACGGTTAAGGCATTTTTTGGCAATTCAACATCTATGTTTTTAAGATTATGTTCTCGAGCGCCAATAATGCGAATTTTGTCATTTTTCTTTATATCCATACTTTTGCTACCACCTTATCATTCCCTTAAAATATTAATGATAACCCTTTTTCAATCAAACTCAAAACCCCAGCTGCTTCTTTTCTCGAGACCCATCTATGGTACATGAATATTACTTAACAACCAAACTTATGGGCAACATGCTAACTCACAATGGACAAAATTTCAATAAAAATTTAAATTTGTCATATATATATAATAATATATATATCAAATATTTCAATAATTTAAAAAAATATTTTGACATTTAATTTTCATATTATTAATTATATAATAGAATTAATAATTTTTTCGGCTTTTCAAGCGAGGTCAAATTGTCTTTCGTGCAAAGCTGTCTGCAAGGCCAAAACTGGCAATGTACTGCATAACGTAAGAATCAATAAGCCCTACTGGCGAATCGGCACCAAGACGAGGATGTTGTGCATATGCCGTGGCAAAGGCCAAAGCTTGCGCATGTCTGCAAGCATGGTTATCATGCCATACTCGAACTGTGCCATCTGCAAATATTGTAACAATACGAAAACCGTCAGGACTAAATGTTGCTGAATTTACCTAAACCGCATGACCTGTCAATACTTGCACACAATCACTTGTGCTGGCATTCCATATGCGAGCAGTCCGATCTTTTGATACAGTAACAATGCGAGTCCCATCAAACTGAATACAGCTGAAAGATTCGGGGCTACATGGCCTCGCAATACAAGCTCACGAGCTTTTGTTCTGACATTCCGTACACAAGCAGTACCGTCATTAGATGTAGTAACAATTCGAGTACAATTAGGACTGAATGCAGCAGAATTAACTGTGTCGCCATGGCCTGTCAATGTAATGTAATCTATCCCATCTGCCGGAACATCTGATGCCATAACCTGTTTCACTCCATTGACTACCAACATCGCAAGCAATCTAACAATAGATTTAAAAACCATTAAACACCTTTTCATTTTAATAATTTGAATCAAACTTCTTTCTATTATTGTAGTAAGCACCAATACTTACTTTCGCGAGCCTGTCGCCGTGCCACAAAACTATCGGCAAGACCAAAACTGGCTATTTCTCGCATAACATACGGATCAAGGAGACTTGCGGGTGAATCGGCACCGAGGCGAGGATGTTGCGCACAGGCAAGCGCCAATGCCAGCGCTCGAGTTTGTTCCCGAGCCCTGGTATCAGTCCATATTCGAGCTGTACTATCAGCTGATGCCGTAACAATTCGAGTACCATCAGGACAACATGCAGCTGAATAAACTTGGCCTAAATGGCCTGCCAGTCTGTGTTCACAAACAGCTGTACTGCTGTTCCATAGACGAGCTGTGCCATCAAAAGATGCCGTAACAATCCGATTGCCATCAGAACTGAATGCAGCTGAATAAACTGGGCCGCCATGGCCTGCCAGTATTCGTTCACAACCACCTGTTAAGCTATTCCATACTCGAGCTGTGTGGTCGATAGATGCAGTGACAATACGCAGACCATCAGGACTAAATGCAGCTGAAGTAACCCAATCTTCATGACCTGTCAATACATGCTCACAATAACCTGTACCGACATTCCATATACGAGCCGTACGATCAGCTGAAGCAGTAACAATTCGAGTACCATCAGGACTAAATAGAGCTGAATAGATAGAAAATCCATTGGTTATGATCGCGCCTCCAGGGCCTGTCATTCTCAAAGTAAACTCACAAATTCCTGTACTTGCATTCCATACACGTGCTGTATTGTCATCAGACGCAGTAATAATTCGTGTACCATCTGGACTAAATGTAGCTGAATAAACAAAGTGCCCATGCCCTGCCAATATTCGTTCACAAGCACCTGTACGAGTATTCCATATACGAGCCGTACGATCAGCTGAAGCAGTAACAATTCGAGTACCATCAGGACTAAATGCAGCTGACGTAACCCAATCTCCATGGCCTATCAATACGCGCTCACAATTACCTGTTCTGGCATTCCATATGCGAGCTGTATGATCTTGAGATATAGTAACAATTTGAGAGCCATCAGGACTGAATAGAGCCGAACACACTGTTTCTGTGTGGCCTGTCAATGTAATGCATTTTATACCATCTACCGGGGCTTCTGCTGCCGCCATAACCCATTGCGCTCCGTTAATCACAATCAACATCACAAGCAATCTAAGAACCGATTTAAAAACCATTAAACAATCTTTCACTTTGATAGGGAATTATTGTAGCCATTACTTATAAGAACAATACATGTCAATGATGCCTATATAAAAAAATTAGTTGTATAGTAGTCTATATAAACATTTTATTTTTTCAATAAATAATTTAAATATTTTAAACAACTAATTCAAAACTGTAATTTAATCATTGATAGATTTCGTAACTACTCAAAAAGTGTAGGGACCTGACTACGCTAGGTCTTGAATAAACAATTTATAATGATTAATTAGATCCGTTCGTGCTGAGACAGGCATGCATCATGCCGACTCGAAGCATGAACTCATTAAAGTTATTAAGGAGAAGTTGCTGATTGCGCCTTGGCCTTAATAAGCTCTGACAGATAGGGAATTGTATTAATTTTACGTTTAATTACATAAGTACGAATATCTCGTTCGCTACCATTGTTAGTCAGCGGAATGAATGGATATTTTAAAACTTTGAGCAGTTCATCTTTGTTGCAGGCTAGTTTGTCCAAGGCTTTTCTTAAGGCAGGATTTATTACTGTGGTATCAGTAATAGCGTCAAACTCGGACCATAACAAAGCTGTGCTTTGATAACAAAATCAGAGTTTTTACCCTGTAGCACCTTGAGAAAGTTTATACAGAGATTTACTTTGGGTACTGGCATAGTATGCAAACAGATCGTTTTTGATCGCGCCAATGCATTGCGTAGTTCTCATTCTCAGCTTTTAGTTGTTTGTTGTCTAATCTCAGCTGCTGGTTTTCAAGCTTTAGTTGCTGATTATCAATCTCTAGCCGTTCAATTCTTGTAATTAGGTGCTCGATATAATTTATCAAAGCTTCTTGCGACATCTTCGCAAGTTCTATTTTATTTACCATGCACTAAATACTACAGAAAATTTTATGGCTAGTCGATCAGATCTTTTGGTGATTGGGGTTATACCTCAACTTTTTGAGTGGTTACGTTGTGGCAGCAAATTTTTAATTATGGTTTACTATAAACATAAATCTGTCTACAAATCATCTGTTGATCCAAATCTTTTAATTTGTTGCTTTAGAAGCGCCATTAAAAGGTCTAAATCATCTCGCTGTTTCAATTGTTCATGATATGCCTGGCTGAGGGGCTGTTCATCCATGCGATAATATTCATATGCTTTTTCACGATCGAGACGAGTTAAGAAAGAAAGCCAATCCTGTATTGCTTGCGGCGGATTTTTTTCAGTACGCGCTATCCGAATCATAACCGGTGACAAAAAATCTCGTATTTTAGAAAAATCGGATACCGCATTCTTGCCTTGCTCGATGAGACGCAGTTTATCCAAGGCTGCATATTTAAGCTTCATAGCCTCTTGCTGTTCTAGTCCTAACTCATCAATTTTTTTGAATAATTCTAGAGCGATTTTATCTAACAAAACCTGCTCTTCAGGTCTTTTTTGTTCTAGTTCTCGTAGAAAATTAATAACACCACGCTCTTGATATGATTGGCTCGTAGAAGCTCCTTGTCCTGGAAGTGGTGGCGGTTGAGGTGGCGTAACCTGCGGAGCAGTTTTAATAAGTCCTGTCCATCCTCGCACACGAGCTGCCTGCTCTAATTGACCAATAAGCGCTTGAGCTGCAGTATCTCCGCTTACCTTGCCTTTAAGCTGATCAATAATGTCTTCAGGAAAAGATGGCTCCTGTTGAACTTCGGGAGAGTCTGGTGTCGGAATATAGAGCAGGGTCACAGGATAATGAGGGTCACGGTCGACATAATAATTTCGCAATCTGAACGCCTCCACAGAATCTGCGATTATCATATTCACTGCGGCCCATATGGCTTGATTAGAGATAGAACTGTACCGCTTTCTCAAAGAACTCGATAATAAAGCACCCCAGTTTCTTAATTGAGTATCAGTTGCAATCAAACCTCCAATATCCAGTCCCAATATATTAAAAGGATATACAGTCTGTTTAGCCTCTATTTTACCAGCAGCTCGTGGAAACATTGACCATATAAGAGCAGCATCTCGCGCAATAGCCTCTGGCGTAGAATCTGATCCTTTGGCAATCATCGAATATAAAGCTTCGCTGTAACTACCATTGGAAACATAGCCAGCAAGATCTTTTTCATGTTCTACAGGAGAAAGTGCGAGAGCCCATTTGCCTTGGGTAAAAAGATAGCGAGCAAAGGACCATATGCTTTTTGGCCCTGAATCTTTTTCGTACGTGATATTGACAAAACAATCTTTGGTTGCATATTCTGGAGATTCTTCTAATAATTTTATAATATTAAGTTCGGCAACAAGACCAGTCAGATAATGGGAAATCCTGCCATAGGTAGATGCAGTCATAGCAGGCACTTTTCTGAGAGGAAATTCAATTATTTGTCCCGGGTACAAAGCAATAGAGCTAGGGTATTCCGGCCCAGCAGAGATACGAACCGGATAGTCGCTACTATTTTTTACATAAATAAATGTGTCTACTTCTGGTGTTTTTTTATCCATAGCAACATTAGATAGATTCACAAAACCTAAACCTATGGATAGTATAGCAAAGATTTTTTTGAACATCATAGCACCTCCTTAATCACATACATAGTATTTCAAATACCTGCCACCATAAAAAGAGTAGCAATCTTTAATTATATAAAGATATAATTTGCAATAAGATAGCTTGGACTTTTATTCTTATTGACTTTCACTGAAAAAATAAACGAAAATAAAAGTCGAAAATGTGATGGAAAAACGGAGATCAATGCCATGAATATAGCAGAAGACAGTCCTATTGTTAGGTTTTTTGAAAGGATAGTCACACCTCAATCGCAAATTATCGGTATTTTTGTACTATCAATCATCGCTGGTCTTATAGCCTTGCAACCTTATTGGAAATACCACGATCTAGAAAAAAATATTCCTGTGATTCCAATAACTCCTGCAAAAATTACGCAATGGGGCAACGTACCCACGCGCGTAACGGTAGGATTATTTATTAATAATTTTCCAACTTTGGATTTTGTGAATAATGATTTTGTATTTGACGGTATTATATGGTTTGAATTTGACCCTGCTCTCATATCACTCAATACCGTGTCTAAATTTTCGTTTGAAAAAGGAGAAATTCTCTCTCTGTCTGAGCCGTACAATCAATTTGTAGAAAAGAAATTTTTTGCTCGATACAACTTGCGTGTTCGCTTTAAATCAGATCTCAATTATAAACTATTTCCTTTTGATGATCATCGACTCGATATCATTCTTGTTAACAGAGCTATTGACCCCAGCGAAATGATTTTTAGATCTTATTCATCCTTTTTTGATATTTCTCCCTCTGTCCAATTTTCCGGTTGGCGCCTAGAAGATTTACTCGTAAAAACCGGCTTCACAGAATCAACTATTGAAAGGAGTGGCACACAAAAAATTATTTCTCAACCGCGGGCAGTGTTTTCTCTCTATTTAAGGCGACAAGGAAGCAGAAACATTTTCTTGATTTTTCTACCACTCTTTGTAATCTATATTATCAGTCTTTTTTCATTTGCTTTTGATCCACAAAAAAATTCTACGCTGATCTTTGGTCTTGCGTCTGCCGGAGTTACTTCATTGCTTGGATACCGCTTTGTTATTGAAAATATGACACCAAAGGTTGGCTATTTTGTACTATCAGACAGAATATTCATTCTTCTTCTTTTAGCAGCATTAGGGGAATTTATTTTTGCCGTTATCCTGGTACGCGGTGGAAAATTA
The DNA here is from genome assembly GCA_021818945.1 of bacterium. Lineage (GTDB taxonomy): Bacteria > Babelota > Babeliae > Babelales > Vermiphilaceae > JAKASV01. The sequence continues at coordinate 10,070 of JAKASV010000028.1, forward strand.
ACACCAATTATGTCAGTCATACGCGGTCTTACTTATCTATTAATTAATGTCATGTTTCTTACTGCCTGGTATTATTTTTTGACACAATTTTAAATAGTGAGATATAAGATGCACAAAACATATCTCGTCATAATGTGGCTTACAACAGTCTTGGCAATCAATTGCGGTGTACCACAACCGGGTATTTTCGATACTCTCACAAAACTCGAAGCTTATGCAGCATCTACGGAAGAAAACCCCAATACCAAAATATTGGATTGGGAAAATCCTGACTTTTCTCTATTTTTTATACAACACGAACCTTCTTTACTTAAAAAAATAGCATATATGTTAGGTCTTTCAAGACCATTGTGGGACCCCTATTCGTTTATCAAGCTCCTCAAAATGGTAACAACCGATCGCGAGTACAGAGGGCTTATGGCTCCATTTTTATACAAAATAGAACCTGCGCCTGGAAGCACCTTTATAATTTTTGGCGAACTATTTGGAGCCTTTCATTCATTGGTTCGTGATTTGCGCTCTTTACAATACAATGGGTACATTGATGAGAATTTAAAAATTACTAATCCTGATTGTTTTATTGTATTTAACGGCAATATAGCTTCTCGATCAGCCTATGCCTTAGAGACTTTGACTGTCATACTGAGATTATTATATGTAAACAATAACTCTGTCATTGTGATACTGGGAGGCCAAGAAGAAAGCAGCCATTGGAAACATTACGCAATTAAACGGGAGCTTAAAGTAAAAGTCCCCAAATTAAAAAATAGCCGATTTTCTTCGGAAACTCAGATCAATCGTTTTTTTGAAACACTTCCTTCCGCCCTCTATTTGGTTGCTAAACGCACAAGCAAAGAAGTAGAAGTAGTTCGTATTTCAAATGCAGGCCTGGAAAATAAGCAAATTTCAGAAAAATTAACGGGAGATTTTTTCAAGACTCCGGAGCAAAAGATATTCAAAATAGTGACCGAAGAAAAACAACGATCTAGTATAGAGGTTAATGTAAAGGCTATTGTACGAGGTGAGCCTTTTTTCAGATCAGTATATATACCAACCCAAGGGCTACAATCTTCAGGTAAAGAAGAAGGAGCAGTTTCTTGGGCTCTCATGTCAAGTCCTCTACGTTCAAGTCAAGAACTGTTTCAATTTTATTATGATGCATATGTTATATTATCTACTGCAAAATCTCTTGATGATTGGACCATCACACTGTATAACTCAGATGTGCGAGAATTTGAAAAAATAAAGCCATCTAAAACTGTAAAATTCCTGACAAGGCAAGAATTAAATCCACTCGAAACTATCCAAGCTCAAATAAAAATCACACAAGATAGAAAGAATTTTCTTTCAACAGAAGTAAGCAATATTAGCAAAAAAATAGCGCTGACCCAAGCAGGTGGCATATTAGATTCTCATCAATTAGAAACTACTACTCAGGAAACAGAACAGGTTTTTGAACCGGAAGGCACTCCCATTGAAGCTTCAGAATTACCAACCCAAATTCCTCTTGGTAAGAAAAAATCAACTATTTCTATAGCATCTATAGTCGATCATAGTAAGTTTACAAAAATAGAAGGAGAAAGCATAGAAACAGGTATTAGACTAGTTGCCAACTATGCAAACAAACATGACAGCCTGCCAGGTACAACATTAAATCTCATTTCATGTGACAGTCAATTCAATAAAGATAAAGCCCGTGAATGTGTCTTGAAGGCACTCAAAGATGAAAATACTGGTCTTATTCTTGTACCATTCGGAACAGAGTCACTAGAAGGATTTATTGATTTAATAGAAAAAAAATCAATACTTGTTCTTTTTCCTGCAGCATCCGGAGCTGGTCGATTAAGAAGTCCAGGTCTTTCTAATATATTTTTTATGCGAGCTTCCGGAATGCAAGAAACATATGTCCTGACAAAATATATGCTGAAAGAGCTCAACGGAAAAAAATTTGCATTTTTTTACCCTAACAATACGTTCGGTCAAGAATCACTGCAGGGTGCTCTACAAGCACTCAAAGAGGCTAATAAATCTGATTATATTGCAGTTTCGTATGAACAAAATAATTTAAATTTTACTGAACAAGTGCATCATATACAGCAATTTAATGGAGATTCATTAGGCATTTTTGCTATTCAAGCTGATGCCAAAGAGCTTCTTGGTCAGTTAGACACAGAATGGTTAGCTGATAAAAAACTTTTCGGCAGCCAAGATCTGAGCTCACAATCATTTAGAAAATATATCGATCATAATAAACTTAAATTTATATGTACTAGTGTAGTTCCTAATCCTGCAGGTCCTCTCCTGACCGCACAACATTATCGCTTTATTACAAAGAATATACCTATTGCCAATGATACCTATTGCTTTGAAGCTTATATTGCAGCTGATTTTTTTACTCATATATTACAAAATATTTCACAGCCAATTACCGGTGAAAAAATTATCGATTTTCTCGAAAACCTAAAAGATTATTCATTTAAAGGGCTTACTCTAGATTTCGATCCCAATAATAGATCTCTTTTACATTCTGTCTGGTTAGCATCCAGCGAAAAAGATTGGAAAGAGATAAAGCTTGCACACTCTGATACGCCAACCCCAGCGAACAAGCAAGATAAAAAATCACTAAATGTAGGTTCGGTTTTGGACTTGTCGCGTGCCGATGCAGTAATTGGCACAAAGATAAAAAAAGTCATGGAATATATAATTGAGCAGGCAAATACACATAAAGACAAAGATATTCCATTTATAGATCTTAAAATTCTCGATAGTGAATATTCCCCTGAAAAAGCGAGGAAAGCTATTGAAACGCTTATGACCACCTATCATACCGACATTATCTTATGTCCTGTAGGCAGTCAACCTTTTATGAATTATATTGATTTAGTAAAAAAAGGTGACATTGTTACACTTTTCCCTGTCCCAGGAATTCCAGGAAAAAGATTTGCAATTCCTCATGCAATTTTTTTAAGAGCATCATATTATGATGAAGCACAGGTGCTTACGCATTATCTTATAGAGAATTTCAAGCCACAAACGGTAGCCGTTGTGTATCAAAATGATGCCTTTGGCACTTCTATGCTTAATGGTACCAAAGAAGAACTTGAAAAAGCGAATATCAAGTATACTGCATTGCCCTATGAACGTAATTCAGCGAATTTTTCAGATCAAATAGAGTTGATCAAAAAAATGAACCCTGATACCATCGGATTGTTTTCAGGGCCCGAAGCAACAATGGCATTCTTGCGTCAACTTGGCGAACCTTTTATTACAAGGAAACAATTTTTTGGATCAAGCGATCTTGGCGCTATCGTAGTCCAAAATTTTATAAAAAAGAATAACATTAAATGCATCATAAGCAATATTGTTCCTAATCCACAGGACCAAACATTAGCCTTAAGTAATGAATTTCAAAAAGATATGAAAAATGCTCACATTATTGCAGATACGATAAGTTTTGAAGTCTATATAAGTACACATATTTTTCTTCACCTGATCAAACAAATCAAAGAACCTATTAATAAACAGTCAATTAT
>JAKASV010000029.1 GCA_021818945.1 bacterium
TCAAGACACCCATTGAAGTTTTACGCTCTTCAGTCATGAGTAGTTTATGAAGCTTGCCTGCCCGGCAATGGAGGGCTGTTTCTTATTGAAATTTTTTAGTGTTGCATTTCATTCTTGACTTTGCCAATTCGATATTCAAAAGTCAACAATTTGATGAAATATTTGTAATTTTTGTCAAAAATTACTTATGAGGATACAAAGTATAATTGCGATACCTATTTTCTGAGCGACGTTGTATGAATTCCACATTCAGCACCTGCTTTTATTGTATTTCTCCATCTGCCGGCGCGTTCTGGTTCGGTTTCATCTCTCTCGGGGGTAGAACAGAGAGCACAACTAAGACTGCGATATCCTTCTCGATATTTAGGATTTACTGGAATTTCATAAAGTGCAAGGTACCGCCACACATCCAATTCGGTAAAGTCCAAGATAGGATTAATTTTTGTAAGACCATTCAATACCTCTACTTTCTTAAAGTTTACCCGTGTTATTCCCTCTGTTTTTCTAACACCTGATATCCATGCATCGTAATTAGCAAGAGCCGTTTTAAATGTTTCAACCTTTGGAGCACCACAACATTCAGCGCCTGTTCCTACTTGCTTATATCGATATTCTTTATAGTTCAAATGATATAGCGCAACCATTTTTTTTACATAATCATAAGTCTCTGGAAATTCAGTATTTGATAAAACAGAAAATACGGGAATATCATGCTTTATTGAAATGGCAAGATGTAGCGTAACCATTGAATCTTTTCCAAATGAACACGCGCACGTAATTTTAGGATATTTCTGTATTGATTCGCTAATTAATTGCTTTGCCTGTTCAACTTTTTCTAAAAACGTCATGTTAAGCTCCCTTTTTGCACTCTTTTATGTTTTTTTAAGTCTTACATTTCAAAAATACAATCACACTATTTGTAGAAACATATCATCAGTAACTCACCTTACGCGGGGACGGCACCAAATTTAACAATTTGTAAAACACGGTTTTGCAAATTGCCATAAATCAGATGGAGCAAAGTCTTCTGCTGACAAAAATCTTGTTACACTATCATGACTTATTGCATTGCCTGTTGCACACGATAACACTGTAGCTATCGTATAAGATGTAGAACATATTAAAAAATCCGTGTAAATATCTAACATGTTTTTGTTCATTGCTCCCGCTCCCAAGAAGTCTCTTTTTTTTTATAAATATTAAGCTAACATAAGTTTAGTGCATTTGTAAATTTCTGCGTAAGGTGAGTTTTTAAGTCAGCTCTAAACTTTGCGTTATACTGACCCCTGTGAACTAGACAGTTCAAATTAACTACCAACCTACAATCAACTAACCGGGTACCAAGTAATGTAAATCGAACTGATCATTGAAGAGGCTTTCAACTGAAACGTTCTATAATCTTGCTAGCTCTAGATACGATCAAAGCACTATTTTGCTTGTAACCTTAATAGCCTTGAGGATGCATGGTATGCCACAGAGTCGCTTGTTCATATGCATGTGCAGTTTGGAATAGAAGCTCTTCGGATAGGTGCGGCCCTACTAATTGCATACCGATTGGCAGCTTACTTTTGGTAAAACCACAAGGCACAGACATGGCTGGTACGCCTGCAACACTTATAGGCGTTGTAAATATATCCTGCAGATCCATTTCCAGTGATGATGTTATGCAACCAATTTTAAATGCAGGAGTAGGCGTTACCGGCATAATACAGAGATCGACTTCTTCAAAAATTTTTGCAAAATCATGCTGCACCATATTTTGAACCTTTTTTGCATTTGCATAAAATTCAGCTGCATGACCTGCTGATAGAACATAATTGCCCACTAAAATGCGCCTGCGTACTTCGTCACCAAAACCTTTATGACGAGTCTTTGAATACATTTGTTCAAGTACTGCTGCCTGATCACGCAATCCATAGCGAACACCGTCGAATTTTGCCAAATTCGATGCCGCTTCAGCGCGACTGATAATCGTGTATGCTGAATTTGCATATAAGAGTACTGGCAACTCGACATGTTTGATACGAGCACCTTGCCTTTTAAGCTCTTCGATAGCTTGTTCAATTGCAACAACTATTTCAGGATCAACACCATCTGCATAAAGCGCATTTGAAACAACGCCTAAAACCAAATCTTTTCTTAGTTTTCCATTAAGCAGAGAAGTATAATCCTTTGGATTGACAGGTAAACTTGAAGAATCTTTGAGTTGATCATTGCCGGCAATCTGTGAAAAAACAAGCGCATTATCATACACCGTACGAGAAAATACACCAATTTTATCAAGAGAAGAGCCATACGCGACTAACCCATAACGAGAAACATGCCCATAGGTTGGCAATAACCCCACATTATTGCAAAATGCAGCTGGTTGTCGCACAGATCCACCAGTGTCTGTCCCTAAAGACCAAGGAACTAAGCCTGCTGCAACGGCAACGCTGGGCCCTCCACTCGATCCTCCAGGCACACGCGACAAATCCCAAGGATTATGAGCATTTTTATAGGCAGAGTTTTCGTTTGAACTTCCCATGGCAAATTCATCACAATTGGCTCTACCCAAAAACAATCCTCCTGCCTCTTTGATTCGAGCTACAGCAGTTGCGTCAAAAGTAGAAACAAATCCCCGTAAAATTTTTGATGCACAGGTCAGTGCACGTCCCTTTTGTGCAATAACATCTTTAGCAATACCTGGAATACCGGCCAGTGGGCCTGACTTGGCAGCACTACCTAGCACTGATTCTTTGTCGAATATCTCAAGTGCAGATCCTAGTTCCGGATCAAATTGGTCAAATCGTTTTATGAATATATCAAGAAGTTCAGCTGCAGAAATCTCCTTTTTATCGAGCATTTCACGCAGCTCTTTGATGGTTGCAAATGCGATATTCTTCATACAAGGCTCCTCAAGCGCGTTTATATTCAGTAATAATTATTCCAAAACAACCGGTACAACAAAATAATTTTCTTCCCGTTTTGGGGCATTAGCCAAGATCGGTTTTGGATCAGTTGGTATCGCAATGTCATCACGAAAAACATTAACGTTTTTAGCTGAAGATTCTTGAGTTCCAGATGCTATTTCTTGCACACGAGCTGCATATGTCAATACTTCTTCCAAATTCTTAATCAATCCTGGTATTTCATCTTCAGAAATTTCAATACGTGACAACGAAGCAATGTGCAATACTTCTTCGCGCGATATTTTAATCATCAGACACCCCTGCGTATTTTTTCCATCGATCGGATCTAAACTGATACAGATATCCGTAACTCATAAAAGCGTTACCTAGATAGAATGAACTATAAATCAAAATAAACTTTATGTCATCCTGCAGAGGCAATCTTGATAAGAAAAAAGAAATGGGAACAAAGTAGACAAGCAAAACAGCCATACGTACGATCATGACTATTTTTACATTTGCTGCACCGCGCAAGGCTCCGGCCAAAATAACCTGAAATAAATCGCAGAACATTAAAATACTCACAAGAGGAAAAACATGAACCGCAAAGGCAGTAAAATTGTCTTGTCGATCAAATAGTTGCACAATATGACGAGGAATGAGCATAAAGACCAACAAAATAATGAGCATCATGCACATAGCTGCAAAGATAACTTTTTTGATATTACTTTTTACACCGCGCCAATTACCAGCACCGATATCATTACTAACTAAAAATGTAATAACTTGTGCAAATGCAATTGCAGGCAAAAAAGCAAATGACTCCATATTGCGAACCACGCAAAGTGCGGCGACAACATTGGTTCCCATTGGGTTCATAATCTTGACAAGCCAGATATAGGACAATGGAATAGCAGCCTTATCAAGTATGATAGGCCAACTAAGGGAAAGAATATTTTTTACAAATCGTAAGTCACGTAAATCTGAAAACAGTCTGATTGCATAAGGGCGTGTATAAGGTCCTGCGAGCAAATATATGAGAACAAACCCTGTAGCTACGGCGTACTGAATAATAGATGCAAGCGCAGAGCCCTGAAGACCTAACGCAGGAAACCCCCAAGCCCCAAAAATCAGAAGGTAATCAAAAATAATAAAAACAATAGTACCTGCCACAAAAGTAACCATAGGCATCTTAGTATTTTTGACACCGCGTAAAAACCCTATGCATGCTTGATAGACAAACATCAAAAAGAGTCCTATCGCTCTCAGTCGTAAATATCCTATACCGAGTAAAGCCATATCAGCAGGAACCCCATAGAGCGCATAAATGAGCGGCGCCCCCAGATATAAAAGAACACCGACAGTTATGCCTACAAAACAGGAGACCCAAAATGCTGTTGTCAATACTCTACCTGCACCATGACGATCATTCGATCCATTCAATTGCCCTGTAAGAATTACGGTAACTACTGAAAACGCTTCGGCGAATTTCACAAAATAATGAAGCAAGGTATTGGTTGCACCTGACGTAGCATAAGCAGTAGTAGAAAGACTCCCAATAAAATAGGCATCAACAAATATAGGTAATGAATAGAGTAAAAGATTGGTTATAACTTCGGGGTAAAAATAACTAAGAATGGTCGAATACCTTTCACCGGTATGATTATCATAGATTCCTTCAATAAAGCTTCGTACCAAATTCTTTTTCATGCCAATCCTTTATACAGTGATTATTGTCCCTATACTTTGCATTGCATACCCACCTATTTTGCGTTCAAAAAAACAAGCTTGCGTCTTTTTTTGCCCACGGTATAGGATACTTCTTTTTTTAAAAAAGGCACTATTTCTGCACTTTTTTCCCATGAAGATGATGCCCAATATACAAGCGTAGACTTTTTATATCTGCACCTGGGTGCAAACATCTCTACAAGTTGTTCAGGAGCTAATGATGCCCGAGCGCAAAAAAGATCGATCGGAGAGTTCGATATTCGGATAAAGGTTAACCAGTCAAGAGAAATAACTTCGGTATTGGTCAATCCTAGATCCTGGATTACTGTATGTAAAAATTTTACCTTCTTTTGAACCACCTCGATAAGAATGACCTGAAGGTGAGGGTAGGCTATTTTAAGTGGGATCCCCGGAAAGCCAGCCCCGGTGCCAATATCCGCGACCATATGTATTGCCTTGAGGTCAGCAACATGAGTCAAAGCAAGTGAATCTCTAAAATGATAGTCAATTATATCGTCGATTTGGGTAATTGCCGTCAAATTTATATACTCATTCCACTCGGTCAATAATTCTTGATACCGCTTGAATTGAGCCCCTTGTTTTTCTGTTAATGATTCCGATTCAATAAAGGATTGCCACAATGGATCCACCTCTAATTGCCGATCAGGCATGATAATATTCCTTAATATATGGATTTTATCATGGCCATCCTGGTATCCTGAAAGTGTCATAGGAAAAATTTTGTAATAGGAAAAACCATGAAAAACATCACTATAATAACACTGTGTATTGTATCATGCATTCTGTATAACACCAATATCTTTTCGTTAAATACACTTAATTTTTTTATGCGAGCTTACCCAGATATTGAAATAGAAGAAGCCTCTAAAATTACCCAAGCGAAGATTCAGACTCCCGGAAAACTTGCTAAATATATGATGCCAAGAGGCATGCATGACCCGATCGTTGAAGGAATTTTTTCTTCGTACGCAGGTTTTTTGGCTGTTTCAAATTCAACCGGACAAACAACCTTCCCCCTCAGACATTTTAAACCTGTTGCCTATTATTTAGTGACGCCAGAAATCTTTCCTGTCATTATGTTTGGCAACACCATCTATCGTTGGGAACTTATGCCAAAAGCACCTGCAAGCTTGTTTAAACTTGAAAAAAAGAAGGATGAGGATCTTAATGAATATTATTGGCAGGTCACAAAACTACCTTTGCGGGAAGACAAAAAAATTTCAAATAAGACTGTCGTAATTTTTGCTAATCCAAGCAAAATCTATATTCCCGAAGGAATAACACCAACCAAAGACAACCCTCAACTTATTTTACCTGATATATACGTCAAAAAAAGTTTACGCAAAGTACCAGAGGCTCTTTATGTACTCACTATTAAACAATTTTTTGCAAAACTTCCAAAAGCATATCAACATGAACCTTTGAGACACATAGTACAACTATCAGAATGGTAATTACTCATTGACCATTGACGCCATAGACCGAAAATAGTTTAATAAAAGTAACAAAGGGCTACACAATAGTAACAATCTTATTTTATTAATAGATGAGGGAAGCATGAAATTTCAAGTGTCATTTGATTTCGTAGATCTAGATAAATCACTTGATGTTGCATCAGATATTGTTGACTATATAGATATTTTTGAAGTCGGAACTATCCTCATCTATAAACATGGCATTCATGCTGTTGAACAATTTAAAAATAGATTTCCTCATAAAAAGATACTTGCTGATACTAAAATAGCCGATCGTGGCAAGGAGGTTGTGACGCTATTTGCCAATGCCGGAGCCGATTGGATGACGGTAATTGCGGGAACAGGCAAGAATGTCATACATACTGCCTGTACAACAGCTCATGATCTTGGTAAAAAAATAATGCTTGACCTTCTCGATGCAAGCTCGATAGGCCAGTCTGCTCTTGAAGCCAAAAATCTTGGTATTGATACTTTATTATTTCATCAGGCATACGATGAAAAAGATACGACGATTTTAGATAAATGGGATATGGTAAAAGGTAATTCTGAACTTCCTGTTTTTGTGGCAGCCAAAATAAGCAGAGAATCTATTGAAGAGATCATTCATCTGCTGCCTGATGGCATTATAATCGGACGTGCTATCACGGCAGCCGAAAATCCGGCACAAGAAGCTGAATATTTCTCAAGACTTATCAAACAAATCGGCTAAAGATAAATCTTTTCTTGCCAATTTTCTAGGTACCGTTATACTGATACTGTAATAGCAGTTTTTCCCTGTTTTCATCGGATGTCTTGTATGAAAAAAAATTATAAAAATACGACTATTTTTGATTATCAATATTTAGATATGTTATCAGACTATTTGAAAAAAGAGACTCTCGATCAAGAAAGTAAAATAGCGCTATTGCGTAGGCTATTACATGCGCTCGTTGCCACAGCACAAGGCGAACAACATGAACATTATAAATACCTGAAAAAAAATCTGACCGAACATAAAGCCATGGAGTATATCATTGAACTTCTTGTCAAAAAGGAAGATCCAGCGCTTCAAGCCATGTCTTTTGATTATAGTCAAGGGATTTTTGAGGTATTTAGGTTGCACAACGAGAGTATTCGAGCTGCAATAATTTCAATTATCAATCGTGAGCTTACGGTATTTTTAATGACTGAGGCTCCATTAATAGAAGATCTTATGAGCTGTGATCATTTTGATCATTACACCGAAATGCTCAATAATCTATTTGGCATCAGGCAGCTTTCAATAGATGACCTTGAGCCTTTAACTTCGCAAAGCTGTGAACATACTATTGACCTTATTTGCATGCTCTGTGATGGATTAAAGGATGCATTCAACAACAATCTAATCACTGATTCTAAATATGCCATGGTTGTCCATTCTGTACTCGACCATAACCAAGATATGCTTGGTTATGTTTGGGGCACAATCCGTCTTCAGTTTTTGGCAATGGCTGTTGGTAGACGGGCAGTTGATCTCTTAAAAGCTCAAAAAGGACACCTAGAGGTAACGGCAACCGTACAAGCTCATCATGATGCGTGTGATTGCCAAGAACATTCCAGATAAGTTATTGTAACATTTAACAATAAGGAAATGCATGACAACCAACAAGCACTCAAGAGCTTGCCAAGATTCTTCCGAGCCTTCAGTATCTTTTGAGCAGCTATCATTAAATAGCAAAATACACTCCTTAGGCCAACTTATCACGGCCATTACTTTGGTCACTGAACATGAAGGATCTGAGGAATATAGTGAATTTCAACATGACACCGACCTATTAGATGAAATTAAAGCCTTCTTACCTGTCTTGATAGAACATGCGGGCATTAAGAATATTCTCTATGATGATAGTGATATTATTACATTCATCAAAACACATAAAGATCAACTTAAACAGCTCAGCACATCAATCTATTCACAAACGTTACAACAGATAATCAATAATAAAATTGAAGAATGTGAAGAATCTTCATCTTTGATGGCAGATCACCCCATTGCAATATATTCAGAGTTATTACATGATTTTGCCGAAACCCAATTCTTTTCTTGCGATGAAGAAATTGCAATGCTGATTACTCGTTCATTTAATTATTGCTGTCAAAAATTGTACAATGCATGTATTCAACTTGAAGAGCAGATTTCAAAAAAATCTATCACTACTTTAGTTGACTGCATGTGGAACTTCGGATTATTGGAACAAAACAAAAACGAAGTAATCTATGTACTTGGCGGTTGGCGTCTTTCACATATGATTGTAGGACTTGAGGAAATGCGCGAAGCTTATTCAAATCAGTCACTGACAGATTTGAATGATCACGATATGCTCAAACTTATGGAAGCTCTTGCAGCAGGTACTGCAGCCTGTGATGAAACTTGTTGCCAGGGTATCTGCGAAGATGAGCTTGAAGAAGAAGAAGATGATGATGATGATGATGATGATAATGAATGTTGTCATCAAAGCTGTTGCAAATCGAGAAAAAATTAACCAAAAGATAAAAATGCTAGGTTTTATTACTCACAAAACCTAGCATTTTTACTCTCTATATATGAAGTCTATTGTAATAGACCTTTTAATTTTTTCAAAAGGAAGCCATCTATGGAGTGTGCAGGGGCAGCATCGCCAATCCTATCAAGCCTACTAGTTGCCATGCGTAATAATTGAGCTCTAACCTCACCATTATCAATCAAACCAACTAAATCTTGTCTATTATTCGAAGCGGCAAGAACTCTGGCCGTACGACCAAAATTATCTAACTGATTAACATCAACATTACGTAATAGCAAGAATCTTACCATTACAGGATTGCCACATTTAACAGCCTCATGTAAAGGAGAGGCCCCTTGTTCACCAGTTTCTCGTATCAATGCGGGATGACGATCCAATAATGTAGTAACTGCATCAATATGACCTTGACTGATTGCCTTATGTAACGATAGATTCCCTCGCCTTGACCTGAGCATCACATCAGCCCCACAATTGAGAAAAAGAGTTACCAAATCGTTTCTTCCATGATAAGCAGCAAGCATCAAGGGAGTGTGTCCAAATTTGTCCATTATATTTATTTTTATACCTGGAGCATGAACAAGCAATGATGCGATAGCACCATACCCTTTACCTACAGCCAGATGCAATGGCGCATGTCCGTTCACCTCGTTCCGCATATTAACATCAGCTCCACGGGCAATAAGAATTTCAACAACTCCATACAGACCTCTAGATACTGCACTTAACAAGGGAGTCAGATTACCTCGAGCAATAGTATTAACCTGGGTACGTGTATCATTAAGTAACATGTTAATAGTATCAAGATTGCCCATGCAAATTGTCTTATGTAAAGGAGTATATCCATCAACGTCTGCGATATTAACATCGACCCCTTCTGTATCAATAAGTATGTGTACCACATCAGATCGCGATTGCGCAGCAGCCAAATGCAAAGGTGTATTACCTTTAGAATTTGAAGCATTAACAAAAACTTTATGCTCAATAAGCAACAGAACAATATGTGTTAGACCCCGAGCGGCTGCATAGTGCAACGCAGTACATCGTTGATCATCAGCAACGTTAATATCAACCAATCCAGACTTTATTAGAGCATCAGCAATAGCAACCTGCTCTCTTTCGATTGCTATCTGCAAAGGAGTACGGCCACCTAACCCAGGAATATTGGGGTTTATACCTTGAACATGTAACAGTTTTTCCACTATCGCATAATGACCATTGCTTGCGGCAATAAATAATGGAGTGTATCCATTAACATTCCGTACATTGGGGTTAACGCCCTGATCAAGAAGCTCTCCGACTCTGGCACAATTACCAACTTGAGATGCTTGAAAAATATCCATCGCTTTGTTGGTGCTACCTATTGCACACAATACTAACACACATAAAAATTTAACAAATAATAGTTTATTCATAGTTTTCCCTTTATCACTATACCTCACAACTACAGACTTAAAACATACCGCTATAGAGCTAAAAGTTTTGTAACACAAAGTTTAGCCCATGTTATAGTAATAATATTTAAAAATATCAAACTTGTCAAAAAAAATTATAATATGACAATTTTGTTTGATATTATTATTAATTTATCAGAAAACACAACCGTGCTTTTAGTTATTAATAGTATCTTAGATTCATAAAAGAAATTCTCTCATGGACATTGATGCACATATATTTCTATGAGAGTATCGAACACAGAAAGTCACCCCCCCGCCATTCAGATCCGGTCAATGACCCATACATGCACTAAAAAAAAACAAAATAGAGTTACGATTCATACTTATCGTTTTAGCTGATCCTCAAATAGACGCTCAACTTCTTTGACCGATGTCGCATCTCGCGCAGATTTATCTGGTCGATAGCCCATGATACGCGGAAACCGTAAGGCAAAACCAAGTTTTTCTGCTGTTTTGCCAGCTGCATGTACGGGTGACAAACTTATTTCGTCAGCTCGTACAGAACATACTATCTCGGGAGCAACCCAAACATCTGGTATCAGATCTTTAACACAGACAACATTTTTAGGTTGATGGTCAACAGCATGAGCATCGCACTTTATCTTGAGCTCTTTCCACTCCTGGTCGGACAGCCCCGTGCCAATTTTGGCAATAGTTTCATACCGGTCATATTCTTTGTTGAATACCCCTACCAAAAATGCTCCGATCCCAAACGACGCCCGTTTGCCGCTTCCTGCATAATAGCCTAGGATCACACAATCGATGGTATCTTCAAGATGTCCTTCCTCCTGGCGCTTTAACTTTATCCAGTTAAAATTTCGCTTGCCGGGGATATAGTGGGAATAGGGACGCTTGACCACCACACCCTCTAGTCCTGCAGCAACAGTCGAATAAAAATAATCCTCTAGTTGGCCAGCTGTGTCTACATGCTTTTCTTCTATCATAATAAGGGTATCAGATTCGACTTTTTGTAAAAGTTCAGCTAGTTTTTTGCGTCTGTCGGCAAAAGGCTCAGTTAGTAATTCCTTGCCATTCAAGTAAAGAAGATCAAAAATAAAGACCCTCAGAGGAAATTCTTCTATAGCTTCTTGAATGCCATATTTGCGCTTACGCTTGACCGTCTCTTGAAATGGCAAAAAACTCTGTGTATGAAGATCAAAGGCAATTGCCTCACCTTCGCAAATAATTGAATCTACCGGCAATTGGCTAAATGCTGCCGTCAAATCAGGGAACATATGAGACATGTCCTGCAAATTGCGTGAAAAAAAAACTATTTTTTGTGGTTGTTGACTATTATCGATATGTATCTGCAGCCTGAAGCCGTCAACTTTAGGCTCTGCTATACAAGAACCAATTTTTTCTATGATTGCAGCTGCATTTGGCAATCTCTCTGCGGCTGCAGACCTGATTGGTATGCCAACATGCACATGCATATTCTTAATCGCCTCGATACCATCTTGCTTGAGAGTTTGTGCAATAAATCCGATATCAGCGCATACATTATAGGCATCTTCAAGAGGGGTACGCAACGACTTGTCATCGGTCACCATCCAGGAAAGTGCATCGATGAGCGTCATATCAGAAAATCCAAGGCGTAGCTGGCCGACTATGATACGAATAAGATATTTTGCAGATATTTTATCAAGATCATGAAGCAACCTACGTAATTGATGAACTTTCAGCTCTAAAGATCCAGTACCGCTGATCTGTTCTATTTCCTCAAGCCTGATAAACAATTGATGAATTGTTAAATCCTCAGATGGCTGCCATGTCCCTTCAGCCACAACGGTACCCAAGTCACCAAGAACTTTCGCTCGTTCAGCAACCTCTTTGGGATCAAGATGCAACAATTCTGCTACTGATTTTATTACTGTCTTTTCTGCAATATTAAATTGTGTCCCGATATAGGGAGCCTTGAGCTGGCCAAGCGATAGATTACAGATGATACTCGCTTCTGACGGAGTTGCCTGACGCAACAACTCTGATAACATGCGGGTCATTTCTAGCCGTGATTGAACAGGTTCAATAAGGGCAAAAGCTTCTGAAACTTGACTAAACTTCACAAGTGGGCTCCCAGATTTAGGCATTACACAATCAAAATCTACCATAAATATACAAGATTTTTGGCTTTATGTATCTTAACTGCTTATAGACACTTGTCATTTATTCTTTAAACTCATTTCTTAAACTATACTGACCCCTGTGAATTATAAACAGCCAAATATTAGCTTTATTAACAAATCTAGATAGAAATGACAAATACAGACAATGGCTTGACATTCATATATTACCTTATATTCAAATAGTATCGTAAATTATTAATTTAAACAATATCTTGTTGTTTTTATTTGAAATGATGGGATTATCTATTAATTTCCGCATGTTTGTTTTCATATTTGTCTGTTTTAAAGTAGAGGCTATGCACATTGAACTACCGCCATTATAAAGCTGCTTAGACAGAGAACCAATATGAATGCTGTAACAACAGATATTGATGGAACTACACCTTTATTTATTGCAATATTTAAGCACCATTTGAATATAGTTACACAGCTTGTCTCTCAAGGGGCTGGGCAAAGTCAAGAATGAAATGCAACACTAAAAAATTTCAATAAGAAACAGCCCTCCATTGCCGGGCAGGCAAGCTTCATAAACTACTCATGACTGAAGAGCGTAAAACTTCAATGGGTGTCTTGAA
>JAKASV010000030.1 GCA_021818945.1 bacterium
ATAAAAAACAATTTTTTTAGATCAATAACTAGCGCCAAGGCGTTAAAGGGGTGCATTCCCATTTAAAATCAGCTTTTTGAAATCAATAATTCCAGTCTTTTTACCCCAAATTAGCGGGAGCCGCTGGGGGCCGTCATGGCATCTTGACTTATTTTTTTATTTATTTGGTAACATCTTTCCAGGATGCTCCGGTGCGGGTTGTTACTTTAAGAGGTACGTTCCAGTTTACTACTGATTCTAATTTTTCCACGATTATTTGTTGCACCTGATCACGTATTTCGTGCGCTGCTGATACCAAAATTTCGTCATGAATTTGCAACAGAATTGCAGCATCGAGCTCTTGTTGTTTAAATTCTCGGGCTATATTAACCATACCAAGCTTCATGATATCAGCTGCTGTACCTTGGACTTTTGTATTGACAGCCATACGCTTGGCCTCTTCGTGTAATACTCTGTTTTTTTCAAAAATGGTTGGGATGTAGCGCCTACGACCCCAAAGAGTAGATACATAACCATGAGCCATTACCTCAGTAATAACCGTTTCCATCCAGGTCAAGACTCCTGGGTATTGGGCAAAATAACCTTCTATATATATGCGTGCTTCTTTTTGGCCGATGCCAAGATCTTTTGAAAGTCCATAGGGTGTTAATCCATACAGAATACTAAAATTAATCTTTTTACCTATCTGTCGTTGATCATGAGTAACTTTATCTAAGGGAACCTGAAAAATACGTGCCGCTGTTTCGGCATGAATATCGTGTTCATGTGCAAATGCAAGCTTAAGATTATGATCTTGACTTACATAGGCAAGTACACGTAACTCTATCTGAGAATAGTCAGCAGCAATAAATATATGCCCCTGTTTTGGTTTAAATGCACCACGAATGGCTAGCCCATATCCCGTACCATCAGTAGGTACATTCTGTAAATTAGGGTCAGAGCTGGCAAGACGGCCAGTTGCGGTAGATGTTTGACTAAAGGTCGTATGGATTCTATCCGTTTTAGGATTCACATAGGTAGGCAACGTATCAATATAGGTACTTTTAAGTTTTGCAAGCTCTCGATATTGGAGAATAAGCCCTGGAGCCGGATGAAATTTAGTCAATATGCTCAAGACTTCCTGATCGGTAGAGTAACTTGTCCCTTTTGCACTCTTTTTTTGAGGTGGTAATCCTAGTCTGTTAAATAAAAGATCTTCGATTTGCCGCGGAGAATTCAGGTTGATCTCAGGCATATCTACGAGATTTTTAAGGGCAAATTCGACAGCCTCTAAGGATCCCTGGACTGTTTCGCCTAACTTTTTCAGCAGTCCTACATCCAAACCTATACCCTCTGCTTCCATATCAACAAGCACCTGGATCAGTGGATGTTCTATATTAGTATAAAGTTTTTCTATGATTGGATCTTTGGCAAGTTCCTGTTGCAACAAGAGCGCTAATTGATAGGTCTGATGAGCATCAGCTGCAGCATAGCGCGTTGCCAAAACCAAAGGAACATGAGCAAAATCTTTGACTTTACAATATCCTACAACATCCTGAAAGTTGAGCATAACCTCATTAAAATAAAATTCGGACAATGGTTTGAGCCCAGCCCGTTGCCATTCTTTGAGTAGCAAACGTGCAACGATATAAGAATCAAATGCCATACCTGCCATTTTTATGCCACATGCATAAAGAACAAGTTGATCAAATTTAGCATTATGCAAATATTTTTTTATCCTAGAGTCTTCCATGAGCGGCTTGATGATACTAACTATCTGATCGCATGTAAGTTGCTGTTCGCCAGTCTGATGACCGCAAGGCACATAGTAGGCAAAACCTTTTTGGAAGCACAATGAAATACCTACACAATTATTGTACAACGGCATAAGACCATCAGTTTCGGTATCAACTGCAACAGCACCTGAAGCACGAATGTGTGCACAGACATTCTCAAGCTCTTGTGCCGTGGTAATAGTCTTGAAATCATAAGCGGCAAGTCTTTTAAATGGATCAAAAGTCTCAGACGCAGAGGTTATTGATAGCTGCTTGCCCTCTTGTCTTTCAACATCCTCAGCTTTGAGCAAACTCTTAAAATTAAGTTCTTGAAACATATCTCGAGCTTTTGCCCAATGAGATTCATCAAAGCTAAAATTTTCAGCTGTATGTCCAGTCGGAATATACTGCAGCTTAAAGAGCTTTTCGCTCAAAAATGCATTATCTTTATTGGCAAGTAGAGCTTGACGTGCCCGCTCAGGCTTGACTTGTTCAATATGAGCATACAGATCTTCAAGCGAGCCATACTGTACAACAAGATCGCCCGCCCCTTTTTTACCTATACCCTTAACCCCCGGAATATTATCCGAACTATCACCAAAAAGAGCAAAATAGAAGGCCAATTTTTCTACAGGAAATCCTGCAGATTGTTCAAAACCAGGAACATCAATTATGGCATCTTTAAAAGGGTCATAGATAGATACGCTCGGCCCCAGCACCTGTGACATATCTTTATCAGATGTCACAATAACTACATGATAGCCCTGAGCAACTAGATCCTGAGCGGCTGAATACATAAGATCATCTGCTTCTACACCTTCCTTAATTATCTGAAGTACGCCAATCAGACCGGCAAATTTCATAATGAGTTCTTTTTGGGTCGATAAATCACTAGGAGGAGCTTGCCTGGTAGCCTTATACGCTGGATACATGTCATGCCTAAACGTTTTTCCGCGACTATCCCACACTAATGCCATATAGGAAGGATTAAATTGATCTATCAGGTGTTTAATCATCCTGCAAAAGCTAAAAACAGCCTGAACCGGAATCCCTTGAGGGGAATGGAGTGGGCGTAAGCTGTAATAAGCTCGATATAAAAATGAAGAGCCATCAATCAGATAGATTGTTTTTTTGGGATCAAATCTATCTTTATAATTATTTTTTTTCGCCATCTTTTTGGTCCAGAATAGGTGGTAATCAAGATCAATTATGAACAGTATCTCATAAAAAATTCAAATTAAATATCTGATATTGTTTCCCCATCCATGGTAGCAACATCCGGCTCAAGTTCTCGATAGGTCTTTGTTGCGACATCAACCTGAATGCCCAATACAGGTGAACCTGATACTGCTGGCCCTTTGGCTGCATCAACTTGAGGCCTTGTAGCACTACATCGCTCCCTACGAGCTTCAGGCATTTCAGCAAGCATACTTTCTAACGCTCCTTGAATATGAGCTTTACCTAGGTAAGAACTGTTTTCATCACCTGCAATCATAGCTGCATCATTGAACAACTGTCGAATCTCATCACCACTAAAAGTTTCAGTATGGTTAACAATCGAATTCCAAAACTCATAGGGATTAAAGAGTCGGCGCCGATGGCACATACGATTCCACAAACGTTCGAAAGTAGTAATCTTCGTATAGTCGACATCGGGAATTTGTATAAATGAAGACAGGGTTTTTATTTTTTTCAGATAATGTTTGATAATTTCAAACCGATCTGAAGCATTAGGGAGAGGCAACCGAACAGGCGTACCCATACGTCCTGGTCTGATTAAAGCTTCATCAAAATAGTCTTGGTCTTTATTAGAGGTACCAACAACAAATACATGGCTATGCTCATCAATTGAATTTAATAATTGTAACAATGTGTTAATGCGTTCTTGATGATCGTTTGCCTTGGCATCACGTTTATTTCCTATAGCATCAATTTCATTCCAACAGAGTATGGTTGGTTTTATATGTTTTTCTGGTTCACTAGTCCCGAATAACCTCTTGATGCGCAACCAGTTATACCCAAAAAAACCATGTATATGTCGCAGTTTTAGTTCATGTTTTTCTAAACGCTTTCTATGCGCAGCCAGCGCAGCATTTTCAGCATTATCAAAAAATCCCTTCAAAGCGTTAGGGCCTGTTCCTACAAATGTATTCATAAGCGCTGCTGGAGATGCCTCTATGAATGGACATTTAGTCTCGTAGGCCATCAACCGAGCCAACGTTGTTTTACCGCCACCTGGCGCACCCAAAATTGGAAGTCCCTTACGCAGCGTAGCGCTATGCCTGCTATAGGGTTGCGGGTTATTTATTTGAGCAATACAACGCATAATTTCTGGCGGAACACCACCTGCATAATCTGGCTCTTCCTTGATCATTAAATTTTCGACCCAATTAGTATCAGCATCAAGTCCACCATGGCCTATACGAGTACGTAATTGCTCCATCATTTTCTTATCAGTTTTTGTGCGCACATGCTCATCAGAAGGCAACTGGTCATCAGTTTTAATATCCCGTGCTTTTAAAAAATTAAATAAGGCTTGCGTATGACCTAATTTTATTTTCCGTTTTCGTGCTACCCATGGCAATAATCGTGCAAGAGGATTTAATGTAAATTTTCGCAGCAACCCTAACAATTGATATACAGTAGTTCCAAGCCCCGAAGCTTCCATGAATGCCATTAATTTACCAGCTTTTTTGGTGCTACGTAAAAGTTTAAATACTCCTAATGCACACCCAAAAGAAATAAGCGCACGTAAACTGTCACGTGAACTTTCTTTAGACCAGCCATAGACGTCTGCAGCATCATTTCGTGCGCGAAAAAGGCTTGGCAATCCACCATTGCTACCGGCACCTCTAGCATGAATAGTCACCATTAAACCTAAGGTTAGCCAGCAAGATTTTTTAAAATTCATACCCATCCTTAAAACTTTGCTTCATTTCAAAACTTTATTGCGATCACCGACGCGTAGCTAGCACATACAGAAGCATGTTTAAAAAACAATTTAACATAAGCACTATAACAGAAAAATTATCACCTGCAAAGATAGTGAAGGTTTGGGTCACATATGTCATAAAGACAGTATCTGTCAAAAATGATACTTTCATAGTATATTTGTTATATGTATATATTAGTTAAATTATTACAAGGATATCAAGAACCATTGTTATACAGTGCCCCAGATGAATGGGCAACTGAAAAGCTTATTGGAAGTATTGTAACGGTACCTTTACGTACAACATTGGTACCCGCTATTATTACCGAGAGTTATCAACACAAACCTATTACTGAACGCACATTTACCATAAAACAAGCAACTTCGCTCGAAGCATTCCCTCACGACACACATTATCTGCCATTTATTAAACAGCTGGCTGCACATTATCAGGTAGACGAACTTTTTTGCATCAAACGGATTAAACAGTTTTTGACACAAAAAGAACAACAAATTGAGCATATATCCTACACCGTTGCACAGCATCATGAATCTAGTACTGTACGACTGACGCCAGAACAACAGGTAATTGTTGATGCTCTGAACCCTTATATTGATACTCCTTCTTATATGCCAAGCCTCATACACGGAGTTACCGGATCAGGGAAAACAGAAGTATATAAAAAACTTATTTCAGCAACAATCGAAGCAGGCAAAAGTGTGATCTTTTTATTACCAGAAGTAACACTTGCTATGCAATTTAATAAGCTTCTGGTCAGCCAATTAGCACAGTCTATAGCATTAAAAAGTTTTCATTCAGCCTCGAGCATCAAAGAAAAAAAACAGGCTTGGCAGATGCTCATCAATTCTCAACCAATGGTACTTCTTGGTGTACATCTTCCTATATTATTACCTATACCCAATCTGGGGCTTATTATCATAGATGAAGAGCATGATGTAGGCTATCAAGAAAAAAAACATCCAAAAATTAACAGCAAAGAGGCTGCCATATGGCGCGCACATCAATATGGCATTCCTATTGTACTTGGTTCTGCTACACCTTCGATTGCGTCATTCTATAACGTAAAAACACGAGGCTGGAAGTTATTTACCCTGACTAAACGCTATACAGGATCATTTCCAACGATTAAAAAAGTGTTACTTATTAATAAACAAAAAAGACAGAACTTCTGGATCAGTGATGAACTGACCAAAGCCATTGCTGACCGATTGGCCAAAAAAGAACAGATAATAATTTTTTTAAATAGACGCGGCTTTAGTTTTTTTATCCAATGTACAAACTGCAGCCATATCCCAAGTTGCAGCTCATGTTCTGTCAGTTTAACAGTTCATGAAGAAGGACATTTGAGTTGTCACTATTGCGGATTCACAACGTGTGTCCCAAAAAAATGTCCTGCCTGTACCTCAGGTGAAGATGCATTACTAAAACGTGGTATCGGAACACAACAAGTAGTACGCATTTTAGAAACTATGTTTCCGCTTGCACGTGTTGGTCGAGCAGATATGGATACGACAACAAAGAAAAAACTTTGGCACCAAACGCTCACCGATTTCGAACAAGGGCAAATCGACATACTTGTCGGAACCCAAACTATTACCAAAGGATTTCATTTTCCACGCGTTACTTTGGCAGGTATTTTATGGGCAGATGTTAATCTCCATTTTCCTGTGTATAATGCTTCAGAAACCACCTTGCAACAACTGATACAAGTTGCAGGCAGAGCTGGCAGACAAAGTCCTGAAAGCCTTGTAATCGTGCAAGCTATGGCTGATCATGACATTTTTGCTTATCTTAATGAAATCGATTATAGGCTCTTTTATGAGAATGAAATAGAAAGCCGCCAAGCACTCAACTACCCTCCGTGTGCCCGACTTATTGAAATAGAACTTAAACATACTCATGAGCACATAGTGGAGCGAGAATCTCATCTACTTGCAACTTGTATACTATCCAAACTAGAGCACTATCCTATGATTACTGTTTTGGGCCCAGCAAAACCGCCGGTTAGTAAGATAAAAAATATCTTTATGCGTAAAATATACCTAAAAGGTCCTAATATCAATGATATGCTCGCACTCATAAAACAGACCAAAACATTGCCTCTATCGAGCGCAGTACATGTATGTCCCAACCCACTCCATTAAAATCTCTTCCTATTTTCGGTAATTAAATAATCTAAACTTTATGAGCTTCTTTCTGCGCAAGTACTTGTTGCTGGTCTTTGAGCAACCAATTTTGGGCAATGCGCCAATACTGCTTCCCGGCCCAAAACCTTACTGCCAGCTATACCAGGTAAACCAAATCCTGAAAAAGAATTTCTTCGTGACCGAGCTTTGCCAGAATCCTGTGACTGGACAGGTATTTGTGCTTGGTGGAGTTCTTGAGCGACAGGCACGTGTGGAGCCTATTGTTCTTTCGGCGCAAGCCTAGTCACAAGCTGAATTAAGAGTTGATTTTGTTGCATCACCTGCTGTAAAATTCCTGTTAACAAAATTGCAAGCGGTTGTGCTTGTTGTCCCACAGCAGCAGGGCTACGCGCTAACGCTTGCTCAACTTGAGTCTCAGCACTTTGAGGCGCCACAAAAGGAGCTTTGTGGAGTATTGCCTAGCCGAGAAAGAATTTCTTTAAACTTTTGCCCGAGAATTTCTTGAGTTACGCGCGCTCCATTTTGAGCTTGACGCATTTCTTTACGTATCTGAGCAATTAATGCTTGCCGCTCATTTTTCAGAGGCTTTCTGCAGCCGAGCTCTATAACCGCGAGCAATTTCAAGTCGTGCATTTGCAACAGCAGTACGAGCACTTTGTTCAATAAGAGTATAGAGATTATCAGGGGTTAAGTGATTTTGATAAGCACGCTGTGCCATACCTATTAATATATTTTCCTGCCCAGCCTCTAATAAGATCTTGGTTTGCGCATATTTGCCAGCCGCATGTCAGAGCACCTTGAGACATGTTTCTTGATCTGGATGTTTCATATGAATGATATGAGTAATACGCTTTGTTCGCTTCATCATTGCCGGATCAAAATAATCTTGAGGCATATTACTTGCAAAGATAGTAATAACATTTTTTACCGCCTGAGGACCATCCATGAGTGGATACAACATATTATAAAAATAACAAACAAAGTATGCTAAGTAATTTTTGAATTATTAACAGATAATTTTACTTTTAACAAAAATTGGTCAGCAGGACAAAAGCCCTACTTTTTATTAATTTTAATCCAAAAAAGGCCCTCATGAACAGCAAAATTCTATTCATGAGGGCAAATCAATAGTCACATGACTTAGGAATAATCAAACTACAGGCACATATCTATCAGTAGTAGCAAGCATTTCATTATTCACAATGGCACCTATGCGCTTTTTCAGGAATATGTGCCTGCCCAGCATATGCTACACTAGCCATATTTACCGTGTGCATCTGGTCAAGACCTGCTAAACCAGAACTGTGCACGTGACTAGCCTCTGGTGGCACATGATGATCTTGTTGAGATGCTTGTGGTACTTGCACACCAGGTACCTGTTGGCCAGGTATCAATCCCCGAAAAGTCTGCAATAGTGCCTGTTGAATTGCCTGTTGCAGATCAGGTCCATGTACTGCCGCTTTTGGCCCTTCAGATGCTGCTGGCATAGGCGCTGGAACTCCTCCAGCCTTGTCTTTTTGTTCTTGAGCTTTTTTGGCCTCGGCTACAGCATCATCAATAGATTGTTGTCTGACTGGCAACCTAGCACAAATCTCGTCAAGAGCTTGTGTAAGATCATCTTCCGTAACCTTAAGCTCGTTGAGCTTTGTAAGCAATTCTTCGTTAAAAGCTTTTTTTAATTCATTTTCTAATTTGTCATCCCAGTTTGGTTGTTTTTTAACCGCTGCAAGAAGAACTTCATATTTTGCGTTAATCGACTTTTCTATTCTCAATGTTGCACAATCTATCGCTGCTTTGATAAGTCCTTTCAAGCTATCTGGTGTAAACCAATGAGTATGTCGTCGTTCTTCCAAAAGCTTCTCTAGTACTTTATTGCTAGCTTCACCCAATTCCTGCGTTTGAGGTGATTGTTTTGCAAAAAACTTAACCAGTTCTATAACTGCATCTTTAAGTGGATATTGCATATGAATGACATAATTAATACGTTGGGTTCTCGTGATGAATGCTTTGTCAAAAAAACCTTGATCCATGTTACTTGCTATAATGGTAATAATGTTCTTTACAGCTTTTGGACTATCCATATACGTAAACAGCATGGTCATGATCTCTTGTTGAACATCCTTGGTCCCACTTTCTAGCTGACCACTTTCTCTGTCACGCAATATAGTATCAGCCTCATCTATAAAAACAATGGCTGGTCTATTAAATTGTTCAGCAAGCTTTGCTGCCTCTTCGTATATTGTAGCCACTTTTTCTGCTGATCCTCCCACCCATTTATTCTTTAATTCAGCACCTGCTACGTTTATTATTGGACAGTCAGTTGTATATGCAATGTGTTGTGCCATACAACTTTTACCCAATCCAGGATTACCAAGCAAGAAAATACCCCTAGGCAACTCTATCGAATTCGATTTGGCTTCAGTTTGGTGCGTTTCTTCAACATTCTCCTCGACTAGTTTGCTTTGAACATAATTATAGAGATTAATTTTAGCAATAACTCTTGCAACTTCGTTAGGAATACCACCGATAATGTCCTGTTTTTTTGCTTGATATTTTTCTGGAACGAGAGGAAAATCCGACATATAATCATATAATTTTTCTGCAATATCTACGGGATATTCCTGAAGATCGGACATCGATATCTGTTCATCACGGATACATTGTTTAACTATCTCGAATTTTTCATCTGCTTTCAGCTTTCTTTTTCTCAAGGTATTTATCCATGATGTACAAGGCACATATGCTAAGGACCGTACACATTTATCGACTGCATAGCCAAACACACCACGCATAAGACTAAATGCAATATTAGAAGATCCAAGAGCATCTTCTGTCGACCGCGACCACAACCTTTTATTTGATAATGGTTGCAATGCTTGAGCACCTACTAACATAGGACCAAAAAAATTGGCACGTCTTGCTACACGCTCCACCTGCATCTCATAGGCTCTATGGCATATCAAAAAATCTGACATTGCAGTCTTGAATTTTTTAGCGCTAACTGTCTGTGTATTTGTTAATTTATCATAGGCTCTCTCAATAGCATAGGCCATACCATATGCTGCCAGTGATCCGGCAAGTATCTTAACCGCTTTAGGATGTTGAGCAGCATAGTGTACTACCGGTCGTATTTTTGAGGATAGATAAGACAATCCCTCTTTGGCATACCGCGCTAACGAAGAATCCATACCTTTACGATACAAACTGCCTACTATTTCACCTGGCTTTTTTACCACCGATGTAAGGTAAGAAAGGGCAGTTTTACCTGCACGCCCTATGTATGAAAGCCCAGCTTGGCCATTATCAACTGCATAGGAAAGCCCTACCCGCCCTTTATTTACTAAAGATGAATCCATGGCCATGCTACAGAATGGCATGAAGCAGATAATATACAACAATGGCAAAGATAAGACTTTCTTCATAAGATCCTTTCACAAAAAGTAAAGCTCGTTCAAAAATGTCATAAACAACAGTGATAATCTCTAGATTTTGACTATGACAGACATGACAACTCTACCAAAAAAAGCTTAAACACACAAAGGCCCTTTCATATCTTTTAAGAAAAGCTTTCAACGATTTTAAAAAAACTTGATTCAACCGAAGATTCTGTCATACTAAATCATATCCAATCTGAAAAATTTATTATAAGGAAATTAGATCTGTCCTATGCAGCGCGAAAAAAAATACTTTTATTTTGAACTCATATATCAGTCTACTCGTTCCCATGCTAGGGTTGGGCGCATACATACACCACATGGTATCATCGATACTCCCAATTTTGTGGCTGTCGGTACTAACGCCACTCTTAAAGCTATTGATAATAACATAGTTAATGACATCGGACTACAACTGATGTTTTGTAATACCTACCACCTGATGCTTCAACCAGGAACTGCGATAATTAAACAGGCCGGAGGGCTGCACAGCTTCATGAATAGGCCAAGACCCATTATTACCGATTCTGGAGGATTTCAGGTCTTTAGCCTTGCCTATGGCACAGTCAAGGATGAACTTAAAAGCAAGGGAACTAAAAAACTAGATAATGGGGTGCTTTCTATTACTGAAGAGGGAGTTCTTTTCAGATCCTATCGCGATGGCAAACGCGTACTACTCACACCGGAAAGCTCTATTCAAGCCCAAAAAGATCTAGGTGCAGATATCATCATTCCTTTTGATGAACTTCCGCCTTATCATATTGACCCCAAAAAACTTCAAGACTCCCTACTTCGCACCCATAGATGGGAAAAAAGATCACTCGACGCTCATCTTGAAAATCCACAGCAGCAGGCAATCTATGCTGTTCTGCATGGAGGTATCGACAAAAACCTTCGAAGACAAAGCTGCCAATATCTTACCAACTTACCATTCGATGGCTTTGCAATAGGGGGCAGCCTGGGGAAAAATCATCAAGAAATGTTTGATATGCTCTCTTATACTATGCCATATCTCCCTAAAGATAAGCCGAACCATCTCCTTGGCATAGGGGACTTAACGTCTCTAGAACCCTGCATAAAACTTGGCATTGATACTTTTGATAGCTCTCATCCGACGCGAGTCGCCCGTCATGGGCAACTATTGACCAACAACGGTACCATCAAAATACTCAATAGTTGCAATAAAACAAACTTTCAACCGGCTGATCCGACATGCCCATGTCTAATGTGCACCAAATTCAACAGGGCCTATATACACCATCTTTTTAAAGCAAAAGAAATAACAGGTCTCACTCTTGCAACTATTCATAATTTGACCTTCATGGTTAACCATATGGCCGATTATCGTGAATCTATACTTAATAACATGATCTAAAATATTTAACATAATTAATCTGCCAATGTTGCTCAAGACCTAGAACAGAGTTTCTCAATTGCACCGCTAATACCAGTAAATGCTTTCCAAGCAAAAGTCACTGCATTCTAATATCTGCATAATTCTCAAAGCACCGATTAGCAAGCCATCCATGTTTTAGCTACCTCCACAACTGTTCAATCGGATTTAATTCAGGGGAGTATGGAGGTAAAAACAATAATATAATAAAGCTTGCCATTCCTGTCTGAGTATGAAAAAGAATCTGTATATGACCTTACTTATGACCGATCATATACAGATTATTTTTTTCGTCAGATTGGGCGATTGTTATAATGCCACATCTCTTCGCTTTAGTTCTATCATAATTGCTCGGTACAGCTGAATTAAGTAGGGTGTTTCTGAGCTTAAAATTTGGGCTTTAAGGGGGTCATGAGATTCAGGCACTAGTTGTGAGCGCAGCCAATCAACTATTTTCTTGTTGTCTTCTGATTTTATATCGATCTTTCCTTTATCATCGAGTACAACATCAAGTGAGTTGAGCCTATATTCTTTTACCAATTGTTGTACTTGATCAAATGATTGTTTTCCTTTGCCTTCAACCGGTAATACATAGTCCTTTGATGGTTTCCTGAAAATCAATATTTTCTTTTTTACGGTGGCGATTTTTGGTAACTACTCAAAAAGTTGAGGTATAACCCCAATCACCAAAAGACCTGATCGACTAACCATAAAATTTTCTGTAGTATTTAGAGCATAGTAAAATTCCCTATCTGTTAGAGCTTATTAAGGCCAAGA
>JAKASV010000031.1 GCA_021818945.1 bacterium
CTTTTGCAACGGGCACTTGTAAACCTCCAGGAGTAATGCCAACCTTTTCGTCAGCTGTTGTTTTCGCTATACAATCGCCAATCTTTTTGAGAATGCCACCTGTTTTTTCTAACAGTTCAGCTTCAGACACAAGTTTGGTGCCGAGACTTATTCCTTTGTTTAATAAAGCAGGGCCGCCCCATATATTGCCTGCAAGTTCTCCCAATATTTCAGCACGATTACCTTCAGGCATTGAGAAAAAAGTCTGAAGAGTTTGCTGTACTTTTGCCCATTCTTCTGGATTGGCCCGAGCTAACCTGCCAAGATGATAATCTAATTTGTTAAGAGCATGTTCAAGATTTTGGATTGTTTCTTGTGGATGACAGGCTGCATGAGCAATGTCTGCAACACTATTACCCGTTCCTTTAGCAAAGCCAACTGCAAACCGGGCACACGTACTCATATCGTGTGCCACATGTTCTATAGGTTTTGTTAATAATATGGAATAAACAATACCTAATGATTCAGTGACCCCTTTCCAATCAGAGGCACACTCACTGTTACCTGTCTTGGCAGCGGCACTTGAACTTGCTGAGGTATCTGCCATTGTTTGAACAAGATCGAGTAATAGTTCTTGCTTTTCAAATGGCTTGCCACTATCCACCATAATAATAAGTGGTTCTAATGGCTGATAGGCTTGAGTAAGGGCATCGGGCTGTTGTTGTGGGTTTAATTTACCATGAGCAAGTAGCCGTGCAGCATTACTAAGTATAGCTTGGCGTCTAGTTTCAGCCTGTGTGGTTTCTTGTTGCACAGTAGTTGTAGACGATGTTGATGACTCAGATGCAGCTTGTTGTGCAGAAGCTGGTGGTGCAGGCGCATTCTTGACTTGAGGTGCAGGTGCTCTTTGTTGTGCTAGTTGTGAGCAGTGTTCATGAACTTGTGCAATGGTGGCACTCAGTTTGGACCCATCATCTTGTGCTGGTACAAACAAGGGTACATGACATAGTCCAAGGTCACCGCTGAGGGCTCCTTGGCCATCGGTGCTAAAACCAATGGCCCCCAGTTGCTGAACTGCGCAATGAATATACTGTTGTGCTACCTGTGTTATGGTACCTATAATCTGATCAGGTATTGATTGGCGGTAAAAATCTGCACGGTCCTTATCAGTCTCTTGGCGTGCTATATCTATTGCAAAATCATTAAGCTCGTTAGCTGTTATAGGGGCTACCTGTCGACCTGCTCGTTCAATGGTGAGCATATTCATCAAACAGCCGGCAATATCCTTGAGTTCTGCTTTTGTTCGCATACAATAATCGGCCTGTTCAATATCGATACTATCAGGTAGCCGTTGCATGAGCTGAATGACGGTAACGAGGTTGCGGACAAGAAATCCGTGTACATCAGAAAAATGTGAATCGATAGGGCAGACTTTGTGGATTTCTGCTGCGGTTATATCTGGTTTGAAATGTGTAATAACGAATGTACGAGGGCCTTGAATATAGCGTTGCCAGGCATCGGCCGAAGAAAGATAGTGAGATCCTGGTTTTTGAAAAATTTTTTGCCAGGAAGATTGTGAGAAGAATTTTGGACAGTTGCAGGTCTTTATGATTGTTGCTGCAGGATATTGTGGGCCGAATGCTCTTGTTAGTTTGATGCATCCTTGAATGAGAGCAACTGAGCTCTTGATTTTATTTTGAAACTGATGATGTTCCTGTTTTGTTTTTTCAATTGGTTGTTGAGGAGCTACAAAGTCTAATCCTAAATCAACACCGTTTTTTGCATGAGAGCTCAGCTCTTTAAATGCTATTGATGCTTCATGCAACATAGTTACTTCAGCTGCAGTAAATCCTGTTCTGTCTTTTTTGATTGCAGGATCGAGACTCTGTAAAAAAGAATCTATATTGGTTTTGACCTGCTGTACCTGTTGCCAAGATTCTTTGACATGTTCGATGCCTGATAACCAATCTGTCATGCAATCATGTGAAAGCATTGAGTTGAATTCTTTTCTGATATCGTTGATATAGGTATGGAGTTTTTCATTGCAGGCAGTTATCATCTCTTCAGGTACAAGTGTGCCTTGAAGTTCATGTTGTATAACTAATAGATGACACGTACAATCAATTTTCTGTTCGAGATTTGTGGCGGCTGCATATTCTTGGTCAAGTTGGGTAGAAAAAGAATGCAGCTCTTTATTGATAAGCTCAACAGTCTGCATTGCTGACGTGAGACTACTGGGAAGGCTCATTGCAGCTTGAGATTGTGCTTGATCAATTATTGATGGCACATTTTTTGAAGCTTCAACAAGTGCCTGTACATCAGAGTCTTTAAGCGGTTGTTGATACAATGCTTTAAGGTGTTCATCGAATGTGTCTGGTACGAGTATGCCAGAATAATCGTAGAGTTCATGAGTGGCAATTTGAATAGGATTCCTTCCCTTATCAGCTCTGACCAGAGTAAGCATATGCATAAGGCAGCCACCAATGGCGTCAATCTCCGCTTTTACGCGCTGAAATTCTTGGGCATAGGCAGGATGTAAATTAATATCTTTTGATTCATACAAGTGGGAGCGCAGTTGGGTTACAATAGCCAGATTGCGTGCAAGAAATCCATGAGTGGCTCCACGCAATAAGTCTTGAGGACATACTTTTACTAGGTCTGCAGCAGTTAAGCCATTTTTCATATGTTCAACAACAAAAGCCCGTGGCCCTTGAACATAACTTTGCCAGAGCTTTTCTCGGTGGACATAGGGGATTCCTTGAGCTTTGTAATATTTTTTCCAGGCTTCATAGGAAAAAAATTGTGGGCATGTGTAGGTATTAATACATTGTGCTGCAGGATGGTTTTGTGTTCCGCAACTAATAGTGCTCAGCATTATACAGTGATCTATAAGATCAATAGATTGGTTAATGGCATCTTTAAACTGAGCATGCTGTTGCTTAATTAACACATCTTGAGTTGCATTAGCAAGATGATCTGCTTGCAAGCCAAGATCCTGAAATGCTGCACGAGATTGGTAGAGCATGGCAAAATCAGCTCCATTAAAAAATGTTGGATTTTTTTGCAATACTGGATCAAATCTTGTTAACAATGCATCTATTTGACCCTTGTATTGTAGAGTGTTTTGCCAAGCATGTTCAACTGGTGTTATGCCTGATAAATAGCCGCCCAATGTATCTTCTAACCATTCAGGTCTTTTTGTTAACAGCTTTGCAAATTCTTGCCGAACATCTTGAATACAGGTATGCAATTGTGTGTTACAGGTTTGTATGACAATGCTAGGGGCCTTGATTTTAAAGAGTTCTTGATTAGTTTTATGTACCTGGCAAACAAAATTGATTCTTTGGCCAATAGTTTGACATGCAGAATACTGTTGATGGAGTTGGGTTGAAATTGTTTGTATGTGCTGAGCACTACGTTGAACTTGATGTACTTGAATTGATGGTAGCCGTAAAACCTGTTGTTGTATATTAGCCCGCATTGCTTGGTTGGTGGCGGCGATAGCAGTTTGAACTGTGTGTGTTTTTGCAATTGCCTGTTGAAAAGCTGTCTGAGTTAATGACTGTGTCTGTTGTAGCACTATTGGTCGACTGGTAGCCATACGAGGAATCTGTGGTGCTTGCATGACTTTATATTTGAATTGTTGCTGTTCCATACAAATTATTTTGCATGAAAGTCCTAGTATGCAAAAAATAGATAAAATTTTATATTTTGGTATTGACATCATAAACTCCATTTAGATATATGAATGTGGGGAGTTCAGCCGCTTTTTTCAAATTCTTTTATTGCGGCTGAACTGTAACTATTTTTTTGGGATAGCATCATAGCAGCTTTGCATGAATCCTTGCATAAACGTTGCCGTCTGTTGCTCTTGTGCATGCTGCTGAGTGCTTTGATACATTTTTGCTTGCCGTACGTTACTTTCATCTGCAAGGGCCTTTTGTGTCTTAAGTCCCTCTTGATGTAATGCTGCTTGAAGCTGCTTACTGTCTTCATGCATTTTTTCTTGTTGCGCGTAACTTTTCTTTGCAAGGGCCTTTTGTGCCTTAAGCCCCGCTGCATGCAAGGCAGCTGCTTGCCGTGTACTATAAAGACTATTAAGAAACCCCCCAACTGATATGGCAGCATTAATGTATGGATAAGAAGCTGCAGTAACAGATAAGATTGCTTGACCTGCTCGTGCTAATCTACTTGGTGGTCTTATGATTGTTGCTAAGATTTCTGTATGTGCTTGTTTCATATGGTCTTTGGTAATTTCTAGAATATCATGCGGCTCTTGTGCTGTTTCTGGTGTTACATGCAATAATTTTTTACCGCGTTGTGCACAGATTTTTCCTTGTGCATTGGCGAATATAGACTCAATATCCCGTATAGAAAAATATTCAGTCTTTTTGACCAGATCAGTTATATATTCTTGTGGTAATCTGAAACGCATCTCTTTTGATGTTTTTTCGATCTGCATAATCTTGTAATGAATTATTGCTTCTCTTTTGTTTGTATCTGGGTTGTTGATTGTTATGATGTTTTGTGCAAAACGTGAGATGACTGGTCCAGGGATTTTTTCCTTATAGTTGGTTGTGCCAATAAATACGACTTTAGAGTACTCTTTCTGTGCATCATCAATAAGCGCTTGTAATTGTTCGGCCGCGCGTTGTGGTTGGTCTGAATTTTCTGCGAGCGCGTCTATCTCGTCAAAAAGGATTACAGCAGTTGGATGTTGTTCTATATATGCGCGAATACTTTTGATCTGATTTTCACGCGAAAATTGGTATGAGTTACCCAAACCAGATGACCTGATGAAAAGAAATGGCCTGTTGGTCTGTCGAGCTATGAATTGTGCAATTGTGGTTTTTCCATTGCCAGGAGGCCCGACAAAAAGAACGCGTGTTGGTTCATGATGTTCAAGAGAGAGTTTTCCAATCAATTCTAGAATGGCGGTAGGCAACCCTTGTTTAATGCACTCCATAAATTCAGGGTCTAGATCAGGAGTATCTTGCTCATAGCTCATAGATACGGTCTCAGGTTGCGTTTGCTGGTCTTGTGTAGGCTTCATTTTATCACGCAAAGTGGCAGATTCATGTGCAAGAACAAATAAGTGTTGTGCAATGTCACTAAATGTTTTTCTGCGCTTAGTATCATGTTCTCGCTTTTGTTGCTCTTCAGTTGTTTCATGTGTATCAAAAATACTGTCAGCAGGGATCTGATGATCTGGAGCTGCAGAACTAGAAGCAGCTTGCTGTGGGGCAGATGTTGCTGGTGCTTGATCGCCTGCTGGTTGCGACGTAACTTTTTGTTGGTTAAGATGTAGCTCTTGAATGCCCTGAACGAGTATGTCCAGTCTTTTTTCTGCTGCAGTGCAGAAAGGTATGACTTCAAGGCGTAACGGGTTCAGTGCATCTAGGGCACTTGCGAGCTTGAACATGGGGTATACAAGTTTTTGTATAATAGCACTGAATGCACGAATACGTATAAGCGTTATTATTTGTTCATTTTCTGTGATTTTCTCCCGTTCAGCAAAAATATTGAGAGAATGGATAAGGTTATCAATTCTTTCAATTAAGACCTGAAGTGATCGTTGAGCAGGAGAAATTTCTGCTTGTGGGGTTGATGTGGGCTCTAATATTGCGGGATATTCATTAAAAAGGATTTTTTTGATGTCGCTGAGAAAAATATTCTTCCATTTGTCAGGTTTATTATTTGCAGCCAAATAAAACGGTAAAATAGCTGATTCGACCGCATCTTGGTCCCAATTAAGAACCTTTTTCAGCGAATCACAAATAGTAAACACTACAACGTTATCTTTTCTTTCTACCCCAATAGTGAACCAATGGCCTACGCCATCGCCGAGTCCTGCAATTATAGCGAATTTTTCTATCTTGTGCTGAAGAAATTGATCTAAATAATTTTTTGTTGAAGGGACTTCAAAAGCCTCATTGATATCAGTTACGATCGATTGTAAGAAACGGAGTAAATGTTTTTTTTCAATTACCATAACAGGGACTTCATGATAAAGTTCGTTAATTATGGTTTTAAGCTCATTTGCTTGCAAATTTTCGTATTTTTCTCCTTTCTTTTCTTCTTTGCGAATCTTTGCAATAATGCGTACCGCTGGTTCTAAGAAGGTACAGAATTGTTGGCGATCAAGCATTCTTTCTGGATGGTCTGCCGCAAAAAAATTCAATGCATTATATAATGCATAATAACCGCACATGAGTGTTGATGTGCCATCTTGTCTTGTTTGTTGTAATGAAGGGATCCAATGCCATGGGCCTTGGGTTCTTTGTATCTTTGGATCGTCCTCAAGCTGACTACGTGCTTGGTGTGCTTGAACGACTGCATTAATTCGTTCTTGAAGTTGTTGCTCCTGCCTGGCACGTTCTTCAATAATGCGATTGATATCGTGACCTGCACGTTGTGCGGCTTCAAGTGCTGCGGGTGTCAATGGCGCCTTTTTTGCCAATAAACTTTCAATGACGGGCACTAAGTTGTGATTGATTGCTGCGAGTAATGGATCGCCGTCATCAACAGGTGCTCCACGATCTAACAACAGAAGAGCTATAGCCGGTTGGTTGTTTTCTATTGCATAAAGTAAAGCGTTTTTACCAGCTTGATTTTGATGCTTAGGATTAGCGCCATGCTGTAATAATATTCGTATAACTTCCACATGGCCTCGTTGTGCTGCATGTTCTAGTGCCGTTGTCTTGGTAATGGTGCATTCCTTATCTACTTCTGCCTTATTGGCAAGTAGTACTTCAAGAACTGCATGATGGCCGTTTTGTGCTGGACAAAAGATCAATGGTATGCCATTACTGTCCACATGATTAACATTGGCATGTTTTTGGCATAAAATTTCGACACATTTTAAGTGGCCATTTAATGCTGCAACTTCTAAAGCTGTATACTTGGTGGGACCATTCTCTTTATCGATTGCTGTAGTATGTTGAGCCAATATTTCCAAAATTTCATGGCGTCCATCCCGCGCAGCAATATACAGCGGGGTCAAATGATCTTTGCCAGTTTCAACGTCGACTTCTGGCTTGTGTGCGCATAAAATTTGCACTATCTCTTTATGACCAAATTCTATAGCGTGAAAGAGTGGGGTCAATTGGTCAGCGCCATTTCGACTGTTAACGTTCGCTCCATGTTGACATAAAATTTGTACAACCTCTTTGTGCCCCTTTGTTGCGG
This sequence comes from bacterium, assembly GCA_021818945.1. Lineage (GTDB taxonomy): Bacteria > Babelota > Babeliae > Babelales > Vermiphilaceae > JAKASV01. Next base: position 7,168 of record JAKASV010000031.1, read on the forward strand.
CTAGATAGAGGGGAGTACAGTCGTCAGGACTATTTTGTCTATCAACGTTCGCTCCATGTTGACATAAAATTTGTACAACCTCTTTGTGCCCCTCTTCTGCGGCTATATAGAGGGGAGTACAGTCAGGACCATTTTGGCTATCAACGTTCGCTCCATGTTGACATAAAATTTGTACAACCTCTTTGTGCCCCTTTGTTGCGGCTAGATAGAGGGGAGTACAGCCAAGCAAATTTCGACTGTTAACGTTCGCTCCATGTTGACATAAAATTTGTACAACCTCTTTGTGCCCCTTTGTTACGGCTATATAGAGGGGAGTACAGTCAAGCCAATTTTGGCTATCAACCTCAGCATGATAATGGCATAGAATTTGTACTGTTTGATGATGGCCATAGTAAGCTGCCATATACAACGGGCTATAATTATAAGTTGTTTTTGTATTGACTTTAGCGCCATGTTGACATAAATAACTAACAATTTCATGATGTCCATTTGTGGCCGCTTCAAATAGCGGTGTCAATTTGTCATCATCTTCGCTTGTAACCAAAGCTTTTTGTTCAACAAGATATTTAACAACTTCAGTATGTCCTTTGGCTGCAGCTCTATGAAGAGGAGTTTTGCCATACTTATCTTTTATGTCTACATGAATCCCAAACAGAAACCACATAAATCGAGGCGTATTTAACAACAGTTTAACTTGACTCAAATTGCCAGCATCAGCTGCTTCATGCAAAGTTTTTGCTTCCGAAGCATGCAAACAAGAATAAAAAAGCGACATTAATAAGAATACAGACAGAAATTTTTTGACAGACAACATTTGATTCTCCATTTCGAAGATAAAAATGTTAATAAGAAATAAACTCATGCATTTTTAACTATTAATTAGATAAAATGCTTTTGTTAATTGTGACACAAAATATTAATATGTCAAATAAATTTTTTAAATAATTTAATTAATTATTAAGTAGGCCAATAAAATTTTTAAATAATGCTCATGCATTGTGCGACACAAGAGTTCTTACAAGAAGAATAAGTTGTTGTAAAAGTTCAAAAAATTGGGCGGCAAAGGGCTTAAGTTATGCCAAGTCAAGAATGAAATGCGACACTAAAAAATTTCAATAAGAAACAGCCCTCCATTGTCGGGCAGCAAAGCACCCCGGTAGTTGGACATACAAATTTAGTTAGTTCAATCAACTTTAGACCTGATGGCAGATTTATAGTAACTGCTTCTAATGACCATACAGAACGTGTATGGCGTGATACTCATGCTCAACAACAAGAAAGAGCTTTGGCATTGATTCTTGTCTCAGCGCAACATCCTCGCATAGTGGCCGAATTACCGGCGCAATCACTTGACCGATTGCCTGCTCAGTTGATTGCAAGCTTCGGTTTGGCTGATAGTTCTTCCTCTCCGAACTGGACATATAACTGCCAGGTGCTTTAGTACATAATAACCTAGTCTTAAGGCATAATAATTATGATAAGCAACACGGTATAAGTTATTAAGGCAATCCTGGATACCATTTATTACTTTTGCCTTTTCTGTACTTATGAGTGGGTAGCTGTGCCGAGTGAAGTTTTTTGGTTAGTTTATGTGAAATTTTTGGGCTGCAGTCATACTTTTTTGTTTATTTCTTGATACTTTTTTTATCTTCGATACTCTAGTGTACGTATAGATTTTACGATGTCATACTGACATCATTTTCGGTGGATGTCGTTACATATAACCACAAGGAATTCTATGGCAAGTTATAATCGTGTTGTTATGGTTGGCAATCTTACGCGTGACCCTGAATATAAACAATTGCCTTCCGGCCAAGCAGTCTGCAGGCTGGGATTGGCTGTCAACCGTTCATTTAAAAATAAACAGTCAGGTGCTGCAATACAAGAAGTATGCTTTATCGACATTGATGTCTGGGGAGCCCAAGCTGAAAGTTGTAATCAGTATTTAAAAAAGGGCAGACCTGTTCTTGTTGAAGGACGCTTGAAATATGATACCTGGCAAGATCAGCAAGGTGGTAATCGCAGTAAGCATTCGATTGTTGCCGATCGGGTATTGTTCTTGGCTGCAGGTCAAGGTGCAGAGGTCCCTGAAGGAGCAGATGAGATGAACGATATTTCCCCTGCACGATCAAGTACCATTAGTGCCCCCCTTGAAAAGGATATTATGGACCAGATCGAAGCGATCAAAAATAGGCCAAAAGCAACAAAAACACCTATCAAAAAAGATGCTACTCCTGAGGCTGGGGTCGAATTTAAGGATGAGCCCCCTTTCCAGGACGATCTGCCTTTTTAGTTGACCTGTAATCAATAATCAACTATACGGAGCTTAGGCTCCGTTTTTTAATGAATGATGCATTTTCCATAAAAATTAACAAATTGATATTGACTTGATAGTTTTTAGTAGGTAATATAATAGAAGGATATTAAAAAATATAAGTATTTGTATTGTAATGGTGAGGTTTTAAGCGAAAGGGAAAAATCTATGAATAAGTTCAAATATCTATTATTGTCTGTGGCCACTATTTCTATTGTCTATGCCCAAGAACCTGTTAAAGGTAAAGCAACAAAGGCGGCGACCCAGGGTAAAGAGGCTGTCATTGCAAAGACTGAAGCTCCAGTAGCTCCGGTTAAGCAAGTGGCTCAAGTTGATGAAAAGGCAGTGGCTGAAGATCAAGATGACTTTGCCGATTGGGTCAAAGGTCTTGAAATGTCGGATGACGAAAAATCCCAATTTTTATCAGAGATGAATGAAGAGATTGATCCTGAAGTTGAGAAAATCTCTGAAGATGTCCAAGATAAGCAAGACGTTACGTCAGTGTTTGAGGATAAAAAAACTGCTGATGGTGTTGAAAAAGTCAAAGTAAAACCCGAACCTGTTGTTGTAGATACTAAGGCTGCAAGTGATGAAGCTCAAGTTGATACTGAGATGCCACTATCAGACACGAAATAAGACTCAAGTTGGGTGTTTTGTTTAGTAATCATTTAATAAAGAACGGTGCCAGAAAAATTATCGGCACCGTTCTTTTGTTTATTCTGCATAATGATGAGAGGTTATTTCATGAGGTATACGCGATTCAGACGTTATTTTTGACGTCAGGGCATGTGCGCCAATGATGCGTACCGATTTTTTTTCACGCTGCAGCATATCAACAATCTCTTCACAGGCTTGGATGCCATCATGATCTATAAATGGCACTGCGCGCAGATCAAGAATCACGTTTTTATGTTCAGGAATCTCTTTTTCAAAGCGTGCTACGTGTGACTGGGCATTAATGTAGGCAAGTTCCCCTTTTATGGCATAAATTAAAGTATCTGGCAGTACCTGAGGTTGTTTATTTGAAGAAACAGCACCATGTTTCAGTTCATATTGGCCTGTAGAGAGTTTTTTCATGAATATGAGCATAGAAATAGTGGCGCCTAGTAATATGCCGATTATCGGGTCTTCAAGCACAGTGACTGTGGCTACGAGCATTGCAGTACCAAAATTAATTAAATCTGTTTTAAACATTCTTTTAAAATGATGAATCTCAATCATGTTAAGACCTACGATTGTCAAAATAGCAGCAACGATCGGTAGAGGCATATATTTAAAATAACCCAAAAAAGCCATCGAGATGAGAATAATGAATAAGCTACTAATCCCGGCGGATATTTTGTGGGTAGCATGACTTTTGATATTAAGCGTAGTGCGGGCAAGCGCTGCTGTAGCCGGTATACCACCTGCACATCCTGAGACAATATTGGCCAAACTGAGCCCGAGCATTTCCCTGTTTTTGTTATGCTTTGTTTTGGTCATGCCATCAGCGATACGTGCCGATATCATCGTCTCTAAGATTGCGATAATTGAAATAGTCAGGGCTGGAATGATCAGTTTTACTGAAAACAGGAATGTTGAAGGGATGAAAATATGGGGATGAAGATTGGCAAATTTTGTCTCGAGAGTTGCAATAGGAAGTGAAATAATGTGATGTGATGACAGATACCCAAGCAAGATGCCAAAGGGAGAAATGATAATAGCACCGGGTATGTGGGCAATAAATTTAGTGAGTCCAAAAAGGATTGATACGGAGCATACAAATAATATTACCGATATAAGACTGCTGTTTGAGATATGCTTGAATGTTTCAGCAACATTTTGGATGAAACTTTCATGAACAGGTAGATGCATGAGCCCGAGAGCGAAATTAAGCTGATTGAAGATAATGATACAGGCCACGCCAAGGACAAAGCCATGAATGGTGCTTGAAGGAACAAAGACCAGATATTTTTCGAGCGTAAAAAGATAGGCAGCAAAGATCATAATGCCAGACATGATGGCAAGGGTGGGTAACACATGGGGCCCATGGACAATAACATATGACGCAAGAAGACCGGAAAGAGCTCCAGTTGGTCCTATAACGTTGTAGTGACTACCGCCAAAAAATGAGGACGTAAGCCCAGCCCAAATAGCAGTTATCACCCCTTGTACGGGGGTGGCATGTGACGCGACTGCTAAGGTGACTGCTAAAGGTAAAGAAATGAGCGAAACGGTGAGCCCTGATTTCCAGTTTTCTTGTAATTGTTTTATAGAGAATATTTTTTTCATAATGCTGCCCCTTATTTTAATGCTACATTAAAATCTTTTTTTACTTCCATTGCTCCCATAGAATTTGTGCTACATAATCAATCTTCACCTCATGGATGCTATTAAAATCGCATGCTACATATATAAATAAGATATCTGTAAAACTATAGTTTTAATGTGTGATGGTATCAATTTTCATGCGGACAGTCCCCTGTTTTTTTTGTTCTTTTTTTGAGTGACATTACTACTAGCGTATTCCTTTTAATCTTTGGTATCAAATAAAAACTGAATTATAATGTCATGTTTCTTGCTGTGATTATTCTTCTATTAGATAATTAAAATTGACTAATATTTTTTTCCTGGTTTTTTTATTTTTAGAGATTATTGAATATAATCAATTTCGGTATTAGACCTCTTCTGAAACTTTGACAATTAAGTCATACTTATGATTATTACCAAAGAGGGAATCATGAAGTATGAGATAATAAAAGCTTATTCTGATGCACATTTTCGCAGAATAACAGGTGTAAAACGAAAAACATTTGAAAAAATGGTTGAAATTTTAACTGCTGCAGAAAAAATATACTGACCCCTATAAACTGGACACGGGTAATTTGAAAAAGAAGTAGGGTATAATGATGTTAAGAGGAAACATTATTACCCGAGGAATGACAGTGGCAAGAATATATAAAAAGCATGGAA
>JAKASV010000032.1 GCA_021818945.1 bacterium
TATCCCGTTCATTGTATACTATTTGAGTAAACTTTCTCATAATTTGCAACACCTTTCATTGGTAGATTTGTTTCATTTTTTATATTCTACCTGAAACGTGTTGCATTTCATATTAGACTAAGCATAATCTTAACCTGTGGTGTGAAAAAAGCGAACCGACAGCAAGTTAAAATCGTCCTAGAAGGATGGCACTCGAAGAAAGTATGAATGTGTCGTTAAGTTTCGTTTACTTTTTTTTGTTGAGCTCTTCTAATGTTGGGGCAGAAGGTGCTGGGTTTTGGGGCTCATACGTAGGGCATGTTTGGAGGTGTAGGTCCTAATGCAGCGTCAGCCATGTTTTGAGCTGTTGAGGCTTGTTGCTTGGCCGATTGTGCAGTCTGTTGAGCTTGAGCAGCTTTACGTTCAATTGCATTGATTTTTTGTTCAATAGCGATATTTTTTGCATTTGCCGATGTTTTTACTACTTCACGCGTTATGTGACTTTCTTGGCGCACCTCTTGTACGACACGTTCAGTTTGTTGTTCGCTGCGGATACTCCAGGTAGTAAACATACTGGTCAAATTTTGTAGCATGAGTGTGCAATTATCGATTAATTTTTGTTGTATATGGTTTTGCCGATCCATTTCTTCTGAGCAACGTGTTACGGTATTTGATGCCTGTTGTACATAATGTTGTGCTTCTTTGTAAAAGTCTTTAATGGCATATTTATTATCAAGCTCAGCATTAAAAAGCTTTTCTTGTTTTATGATATGTTCATGTTCAGTTCGTTCAGAGTCAAGTCCATTTGCAAAGAGAAAATTGGTTACTTTATTGAGATTGTCTAGTGCGTCAATCATCTCTTGAGGAGCGCCAAATTGCTTGCATGCTATGATTGATTGAAGCAGCGCATTTTTATAGTTAGTGAACTTAAGTTGCGTATTTCCAAATTTTTCAAACACAATTTTGCTCATTTTTGCGGTGTCAACATTAGTATCCCTGGCAATGAGTGCAAGTTCATCTTTATAGACTTGCTGTGTTTCTTGTCCAATTTTTATACCGATAAGTTTGGCGATTTGAATTTCATGATTTTTCAAATAGTGTAAAAGTTTTTCTAACGTTGCTTTTTCAGTTGGGTCATCCCAGTCAAAGTCTAGTGCTTCATCAAGTTGTTTTATATCAGAAATCAAGCGAGCTTTATAGGCAAAGAGCGTACTACTTGTCTCAAGAGGAATAGTGGCTGCATTATAGGCGCTATTTATGGTACGATACAATGCGCGCAATTCTTCTTGTGCGCGTTGGTGAACGGCTGCTTTGTGCTTCTTTTCTTTTTCTTGACGTTTATTGGTATACCAAGGCAAAAATCCGTGGCCGTATGCAATTGCTCCAATACTTGCCGATACAGTAGCTATAGTCATCTGCCCTTTGTTGAGTGAATAGATATTGTGAGTCAATAATGCCGACCAGACAAGAACTACTATGTACCTGTTGGTTGTATTGCACATTTTCATACGAGCCTTCCCAAAAAAATACCTATAAAAATGGCCTATATTATTTATATAGGCCATGAGTAATTCAATATGTAGGTATTTTATGCCATCTGTGAAAAATCGTCAAGCCATTGATCGCCCGAGGTTTTGCCTTCATCTGGGCATGTTGTTGCGCGGAATACTTTAAAAATTGTGCCGGCAAGCTTAGTAACTTTAATAAAAGCATCTGAGAATGCTTCAGCATACTCTTGCAGGCTCATTTTTGTGCCATCCTCTTTATGGCTATTTTTATAATCTTGAATTGCTTTTTTTATGAGCTTATTTGTATATATGTATGCGGTGGCTACTGCTGTAAGAGCGAGAATTTTGAAGCGATGTCTTTTACATAATTCGCGTGTCTCTCTGAGGGAAAAAGCGCTTGCAGGAATAGATGTTAGCATGAGTGCCCCAATGAGAGCAATGAACAATACATGTCCGTTTTTTTGGGTCATTATCATACAACCCCTTTCTTTGTATTGATAATAAAAAAAGAACTACATATCAGTTTGACATGTAGTCTTTTGCTAAGGCAATAGTATCGTGTAAATGGCGGCTGTCTGAAAAACTTTAGCTATTTTTTCGAGTCTTCTGCTAACCACGTATACATTTCTTTACCAGCTTTGGTAATATCCCATAATTCTTTAAATTCTTTTAAGAATGCTTTGAGGTTTTCACCTGTCAAATGATTGCATGAACGAGCTATATAGAGAGCTTCTTTTTCTGTGAGCTTGTCACTGATTTGTTGTTTAAAACTATCTGATAATGGCAAATGTTGCGCTAATTGATAAGCTACAATCTCAGCTTTACAAAATGCTTTTTTGGTGATTGTTCGTGCATTTTCTGAGCATATTAAAAAAACGGCTGCAAAAGAACCTAAAATGGCGACTCGTCTTGTAGTAATTACTGACGCTGATAGGTGTGTTGGAGTCATAGTTGCTGCTGCAAGGGCAAAAAACAATCCTCCAAATACTGATGTATGTGTACGAACAACTACCATGTGACGCATCCTTTCGTGAAAGATTTTGATTGATATAAAACAACATGTAAGTATAGCACCGGCTATGAAAAATCAAAGATTATTTTATAGTTGATTTATTCAAATCGCAGCACAAAAAAGGCTCTTGGATTTCCAAGAGCCGGTAAACAAAATAATATGTACTTTGGGTGTTTTACAAACCAGCCATATCATCGAGCCATTTGGTATCATCGCTCGTGATAGCTCGCACAACCTTAAATACTTTGCCAACTAATGTTAAAGTTTTATTGAAAGCCTCTGTAAATTTTTCAAAATAGTCGATTTTTTCTGGTTTTTTTGTAGTATCAGGTTGACGTTTTTGAGCTATGAAATAATCTGCTATTGTGTGACGTGCATAGAGCCCAAATGTTGGTATTGTAACTGCTACAAAACATAATAATCTATGGTTCCCGATCCAAGCGCGCACACTTTGCGATGACAAAGCTTGCATGTGTGTTGTAGAGATAGATGTAGCAATAATTGTTCCGAGCATAAGGATGCAAAAATGTGATTTGACTTGTGAACTGTAATTCATATGATAATCCTTCCATTTTAAATTATACATCAAAAAATATAGCATATATTTTATAAATTTAAAAATGGTATAAGATGTATAAAATTATTATGAAATTTTTGGATAGAAATAAATTATATATACCATAAACAAAAATATTGTCATCTTCTTGTGCTTTAACTCAGCAGTTAATATGCTGTTAGCAGGTTTTTAAAGATCCATGTAACTGAGATTGGTGTTATGATGAACTATATCAAATGGTTTAATACTATTGGACTCGAAGATATTAAAGATGTGGGTGGTAAAAATGCCTCTATTGGGCAGATGATCACGGAGCTTTCTGATAAAGGTATTCGTGTTCCCATGGGCTTTGCTATTACTTCTGATGCCTACTGGCACTATGTAAAGGTCAATAAGCTGCTTGAACCCATGAAAACACTACTTGAGAGTATTGCTTCGATTGATGATATCCAAGCTATATCTGATGTAGGTCAGCAGATACGTGATCTGTTTGAGGTGGCGACTATTCCTGATGATTTAAAAGAAGCAATTGTGACCTCGTATCATGAATTATCCAAACGGTATGGGGTGGATACTCTTGATGTTGCAGTCAGGTCATCAGCGACTGCTGAAGATTTGCCAACGGCATCATTTGCTGGTCAGCAGGAGACGTATCTTCATGTTCAAGGAGATGAACATCTTCTCGAATATGTCAAAAAATGTTTTGCTTCGTTATTCAAGGCACGCGCAATAGTATATCGCATTGAACATGGTTTTGATCATTTCAAGGTTGCATTGTCTATTGGCGTTCAAAAAATGGTACGTTCAGATGTAGGGGTCTCTGGTGTTGCTTTTTCATTAGATACCGAATCCGGGTTTGCTGATGTTGTTACGATTAATGCTGCCTATGGGCTAGGCGAGAGTATTGTTCAAGGCAGGGTGATTCCTGATGAATTTGTTGTATTCAAACCTACTCTTGAATGTGGTTATTCACCGATTATAAAAAAATATTGTGGTGATAAATCGATCAAAATTGTTTATGGCAAAGAAAATCAACTGACAGAAGAAATGCCTGTTGCTGATCATGAGCAACATCAATTTTCTTTGTCTGATGAAGAGATTTTGTCGCTAGCCCGCTCTGTTATTATTATTGAAAAACATTATTCTGAGCGTGCTGGTCATTGGGTTCCCATGGACATTGAATGGGCTAAAGATGGTATTGATGGGTTGTTATATATTGTGCAAGCTCGTCCTGAGACGGTGCATGCAACACGTAAGCCCAGAGAGTTGACCCGCTATCATATCGATCAGAGCATCAAAAATTTGAACCTTATTGTGACGGGACGCAGTATAGGACAAAAAGTTGTATCTGGTCCAGCGCGCATTATAACAAAGCTGGAAGATATCAATACCATAGAACAGGACGAAATTCTCGTGACTGATATGACTGATCCAGATTGGGTTCCAGTCATGAAGCGCGTAGCTGGAATCATTACTAATCGAGGAGGTAGAACCTGCCATGCGGCCATTGTGAGTCGCGAACTGGGTTTGCCAGCCCTTGTAGGTACACATACGGCAACTGAGTGTATTAAACAAGGTCAGATGGTGACCATAGATTGCAGTCGTGGTGATATCGGTTATGTCTATAATGGTAAAGTTCCCTACAGTCGTGAGACATCTTCACTTGAGGCCATTCCGCCTGTTCCAGTTGATATTATGGTAAATATGGCTGACCCAGATAATGCATTTAATGTGAGTAAGTTGCCTGTTGCGGGTGTTGGGCTTGCGAGAATTGAATTTATTATAACCAATAGTATTAAAATTCATCCAATGGCCTTACTTTATCCTGAGCGGGTCAAAGATCCTGAAGCTCGTCGTCAGATTGATCAGTTGACGGTGGTATATAAAGATAAAAAACAATATTTTGTTCAAACATTGGCTCAGCAAATTGGAATGATTGCTGCTGCTTTTTATCCACGGCCTGTCAGTGTGCGTTTGTCCGATTTTAAGACCAATGAATATCGGAATTTAATCGGAGGAATCTATTTTGAGCCTGAAGAAGAAAATCCTATGATAGGATTTAGGGGAGCTTGTCGGTATTACCATGAACAATATGAGCAAGCTTTTTCTTTAGAATGTGAGGCACTCAAAATAGCTCGTGAAATGATGGGGCTTTGCAATATTAAGGTCATGGTGCCATTTGTGCGTACGACAAAAGAAGCTTGTGCTGTTATACAAGCATTGGGCGAGCGTGGATTAAAACAAGGATGCAATGGTTTGCAGTTGATTATGATGTGCGAGGTTCCTTCTAATGTTATTCTCATGAGTGAATTTGCCAACTATTTTGATGGCTTTTCGATTGGTTCAAATGATTTGACCCAACTGACATTAGGAGTTGATCGTGACTCAGCACTGATGGCAGAATTTGATGAGCGTGATCCTGCAGTATTACAGATGATGAAAATGGCTGTTTGCGCAGCTCATCAACATAATCGTTGTATTGGCATCTGCGGTCAAGCTCCGTCAGATTATCCAGAAATCGCTGAGTTTCTCATTGATGTCGGTATTGATTCGATTTCATTAAATCCCGATTCGGTGCTGCCATTTTTTATGCGATATAGTTAGTGGGTTGAAGTTTGCGCGCCAGAAGATTGAGGACTGGTAATTTTTTTGCGCATAAAAGGTATTGTGTAACGCCCTGAAGTTTTAGCCGGACGAAGTTCTTGTGATACTTCTTTAGTTCCTTTAACAATAATAAGCGGTCGTGGAACCCTATAATGTTTGCATACCGGGCATTGTCCCCGTGCAAGAGAACATTTATAGGTGGCGCAATAACGAGAGCAGGGACAAGAGCATGGTCCACCATCTGCGCCAGTGACATAATAATAATCTTTAGGATCATTCAGTTGAGCTAGATGGTAACTTGTATCCATGCAACCATATTCTGCAAAAACAGTAGGCATAAAAATCAGGCTTAAACTAAAGATCTGTAATCTATTATTCATGTTCTTCTCCTTTTTCTGCAAACACGCTCGATTCCGATTCTTTGTTATCTGTTTCTTTTTGTGTCATCAGATTTGTGCGGCAGGTATTGTTTTGAGTATGATAACATTCATCACTGAAAAAAGGTGCGGATTGTTTTGATACCCTTCCTACACATGTCGGACAAGCAGCACACGTATGACCCCACATGAGTAAAATGCTGAGCATGAGATCGTGTATCTTCATTATTTTCCCCTTTGATTGATTTTACTTCCCTTAATAGCGTATCAATAAATTATTTAACTAGACAATATTTTTAAAAAAAACTTTTCATAATTTTTTTAAAATAAGAAATAAAAATACGTCCTATTCTGGTAGCTTTTGAGATATTTGAACAAAATGTATAGAATATTTCATATATACGTACTCAGTCTGTATAGGGTTCTTTATGCTTTTTTTGATTTTAAAATGGAAGGATCATCATGAAAATTCGTTATGTATTGGGTATTGTCGGCACGATTATGTATGTAACCTGTTCTGCTATGGACTATCGGAGAGGTAACAGCCTACAGGATGAGTATGATGAGGATGTGGCACGAGCGGTAGAATTGAGTGTACAAGATCAAAGATTTGCCAGAAGCGCAGAAGCACAAATGATAGCAGATTATGAGCTTGCTTTGCAGCTCCATTTGCAAGATGAAGATTCCCAAGAATATAGGCAATCAGCGCCTCAGGTTGCTACCGTTCCTACATCAGCACAGCAAGAATTAGATGCAGATTATGCTCTGGCTCTGGAGCTGAGCATGCAAGATGGGCAGCCAGTTTTTCATAGGAGCATTCGTCCCCGCATGGGCTATCAGGAGCAAAGACGGTTAGATCCTCTAGAACAACGTCGACGAGAACAGGCAACAAAAATAGCTATTCATAATCATCTTACAGGTCCGATAGTTCCTTATGGATCACATGGTATGTTTGTAAGACCAGATCAAAATTTGCAGATGCCTTCATTGATTCGCACTTTGCCAGTCCCCGTTATACAATTGTCAGTATTGCGACAACATGAGGCCGGTACATGCGGTTCACGCAGTGTTGCTAATGCTTTGGCTTTGCGCGATCTTCTTGCAAAAGGGCTTACAGTAACCTCTGGTAACATTCAATCGATGGCAAAAAAATATGAATATTTGCACGTTAAAAGTAATGTATCGTCTCGTGAGCAGATCGAACTGGCAAGACATTTTGGTTTGACTCATACGTATGTCCTTGGTATTTATCAAATGGATCCGATACATGGTAAACAGATCAATCGGTATCCATTTACGGTAATAGATTCAACTGAGATTGGAGCCGTAAATCTGTATCAAGAATCTGAGGTTCTTGAGGATATTGTCAAGACAATTCGTGAGAACAAAACTATCACAGCGCATTTTTTATGCCATCTTGATGGGCAAAATCGCCAGGCTGGTCACAGCGTTGTGATATCTATTGTTAAAGCTAAGGGGCAGCCAACAAGAATTATCTATATGGATTCGAATAATGCGCCTATTACTGATCATTGTCAGGCAGCAGCCTATATTTGTTATCTCTATTGGCAGTGTATAGCATAACAAATCAATACAAAGTATTTCCAGAAACTTGAAAACATGCTGGCTAATAGTGGACAGTAATTGTAAATTTTCTCAATTTTGAATTTATTTTTTACAGTACCTTGTATTTATATTGTGATATTTCGTACTATAATAACAGGTATAGAATTTTTTATTCGTCTTATTAAAAGGAAATGTTATGAATATACAAGCCTCAAAAAATCTTTATGCTAAAATAGAAATTTTTTTGATCTTGAATCTGTACGTAAATTTCTGGGTTCTTTATACATTCATTCGATAGTGTGTGCTATATTTTTTGTTTGATTTACCCGATACGAATCTAATGTATCGAGAGACGATAAGAATTGCTTTAAATGAGGAGCAAAGTGTGGATGTTGAAGGCCAAGTGCGATCATTGCTTTGAGCCAACCAATGGGTGTTCCAATATCGTAACGAGTGCCTTGTATCTTATATGCAAAAAGCTTTTCATTGTTTTTGATCATTGAGCTGATGGCATCTGTCAATTGTAATTCATCAACAGCATAAGGACCAAGATCTGACAATGATTGAAATATTTTCCCAGATAGTACATAGCGTCCGACAATAGCAAGGTTTGATGGAGCATCGTGGGTTTTTGGTTTTTCTACAAGATGACTTACCTGATAAAGGCGAGGTGTAATCTGTTTTTTTATCGCGATAACACCGTATGAGCTTAAGCATTCATTTGGTACTTCTTGTACTGCAATAACACTCCCTTTTTCTTGTTGTGCGATGGTTATCAGCTGTGAAAGTGCCGGTGTTGGGCTAACTATGATATCGTCAGGTAACATGACACTGACATATTCTTTAGGGTCAACTATAGCGCCTGCCATTAATACAGCATGTCCAAGGCCCAGGGGTTCAGGCTGACGAATATAGGTGAATTTTGCCATACGAATGATTTTTTCTAGACCTGCCAGAAGGTCTTGCTTGTTTCTTTCTTTAAGCAATAGCTGCAGTTCAGGAGCACAATCAAAATAGGTCATGAGGGCATCACGATCTCTATTAGTGATGACAATAATATTTTTGATATCAGAATTGAGGCTTTCTTCGACAATATACTGCATAGCAGGTTTATCGAGCAAAGGAAGCATTTCTTTGGGGAGTGTCTTTGTTAACGGTAAAAATCGAGTTCCTAAACCAGCCGCTGGCACAATTGTCTTACTGATGTTCATTACTATTCCTTATCTACTTTTTCATTTAAAATTGTTCAAGAAAGGATAATTTATTACCGTGAAATAGACGAATATCATTAATACCATATTTGATCATGGCAAGCCGTTCCAGGCCAAAGCCAAAGGCAAACCCGGAATAGATATCTGGATCAATTCCTCCGCAACGCAAAACATGAGGGTGAACAAGACCTGCCCCCATAAGTTCGATGAAGCCACTTTTTTTGCAGAGTGAACAACCTGTTGTGCAGAAAGGACATGAAAAATCGATTTCTAGGCCAGGTTCAACAAAGGGGAAGTAGCTAGGTCGAACGCGAATAGCTAAATCTTTAACCTCGAAAAGTGCGGATAAAAAAGCTTTTGATGTGGCTATCAGATTGGCAATAGAAACATTCTTGTCGATAAATAACCCCTCAACCTGAGAAAACATAAAATCATGTGTTGCATCGGTTGCTTCGTGACGATAGGTACGTCCTGGTACAAAGACGGCTAATGGAGCTCCACGTTCTTCCATTGCCCGAACCTGAACAGGCGATGTATGAGTACGCAGGAGCATATTAGAAAAATCCGAAATCCAAATAGTGTCGTACATGTCACGGGCAGGGTGGATAGCAGGAATATTGAGAGCATCAAAATTGTAATATTCAGTTTCAATTTCCGGTCCATCCGCCCTTGCATAGCCCATTGAAGTAAAGATATCTTCAATCTGCCTGATAATATGAGTATAAATGTGAAGACTGCCAAGGGCTGTATTGGGGCGATAGACTGTGACATCAAAATGTTCTTGGCGTTTAGCTTCTTGGCAAAGATGTTCATGCATAAGAACTTGACCACGCTCGCACCAGAGAGATTCTGCACACAATTTGAGATCATTGAGCAAAGGCCCAACTAATCTTTTTTCTTCTAAAGATAACTTTTTTAGACTTTCCATGAGTGTGGTGATTCTGCCGTTGCGACCTAAATATGTTATCCTAATAGTTTCAAGAGATTCTTCATTGCTGGCTTGTTTGATAGCATGTTCTAGCTCCGTCTTAGTCTTTTGGATTTCATCTTTGAGTGAATTCATAGTCTTTTTATGATTTATATTTTTAACGACTATACTCTGCGCATATAAGCATTCTAACAAAGAGATAGGAGGTTGGCAATGTAGATGACTTGAGAAACTTGAGAAGGGTTAATTAGTTCATAAAATTATTGAAAATTAGAAAAATATTGTTTACAATAGTGAATTATCGAACTGGCTTACACTTAATAATATTTACATTTATTTTTATTTTCTATAGTATTAATTATAAATCTATTATCGTTAACGGAATCTTTTGTTTGAGCCTAATTATTGTATCTAGATCATAATATTTTCCAATAATTAAGAATCATTTGTATATCAATTGTTACGTGTGTAATTGACTTTTCGATCTTTAAAGGACGTATATGAGAATCTGTCGCTATTTCTTTCTGATGTTGGCTTGGATAGGTTTAATACTGAATGCTAACATTAAAATACAATTTCATGTCCCTATCACCGCTCTTGCTTTTTCAAAAGATGGTCGTTATCTGGTGGTAGGTTTTTATAACAGTAAAGTATCAGTCATTAATGTTGAGCGAGGTATTGTTGAGAGTACCACGTCTTGTCATCAAGCACCAGTAGCTTCAATAGCCAAGGACGAAGAGCTTATTACCATTGGCTATAGTAATGGTACTATGGTGATAAAAAAATGGGATGATCTAGCCTGGGCAACGTTAGATGCTCATCGTGATAAAATTAACGCCCTCCAATATATTGGATCAGTCATTGTGAGTGGTTCAGAAGATAAAACGTTTTGTGTATGGAATAGACAGGGATTATTGTTGAAAAAAATTCAACTACCAGCTCCTATTTCTGCTATCGAAGGTCAATACAATAGTAAAGCATTCTATGTTGGATGCAAAGATGGGTCAGTATTTCGGTATGACATGCAAACAGAATTAGTTGAACAATTAGTAGATAATTTGAAGAAGGGGCCCATTACCTGTATAAAATCAGCTGAGCATGGTTTTTTTGCTGGCTTTGGCAATTGCGAAGTTGTCTTTTTTAATGAAATAGATAAATCAACAAAAATATTCGGTTCTAGTACTCAAATCGAAGCATTGGAGTATATCGATCATGATAGATTACTTGTGGGGGCAAGTAAGGATTTTGATGCTGATTGTATCTGGGATTACGAATCCTGTGTCTTATTTGAGTCATTAAAAGATCATGATAAAATTAATGGGCCTGTAGCTATTAACAGACTCAATGTGGCGAGTGCGCTTGGTCCAGAGCTTGAAGTGCGTGCGATTAGATATCAGATTAAGGATTTAACTGTAGTTATGGCAATTGATGAAGCAAAATTTGATAAACTGACTATAGTTGATCCCGATGCACATGTATCAGGTCACTTAAAATTAATAGGAAAATCTCGAGATGTACATAAGATGAGATTATGCTTACGGTTATCTAGTTTTAAAAGAGGTGGCTATATTGATTTACGTGATCAGGCATGGTCTAAGACAACTTGGTACTATTTTCATCCATTATCAGAGATCAAACAATTAATTTTTTTCCGTGGAATCCCTCAGGGTGATGTGGTTGTGGGTTATTCGGTTGATTCTGCTCCTCAGATATATAACCATACTTCGTCACCATCCACAAGATCAGCCATGCTATTTTTCCCATCACCTATACATGCAGTGCTTTACTCTGTAACACTTGCCATAACACAAGCGTGGTTGACTTCAACTAATACTAGGGGTGAAAAGAAATGGGTTCAAGGATTAAACTTAAACGGTGGAAGAGCTATTTGGAGGTTTGAAGATGCGAACTCTTCGGGGCCATATACGTTGTCACTCAAATCAGGTGATTCCGTATATGAATGGGAGATTCCCTATTTATCGACACAATCGGAATTAATAGTAGGTAGCGATTCTCACGGGCGCCCGTCTATTTCCCATGTCATTGAATTTGGTCAACAGTGTCATCAATTGCAGTTGACTCATAGTTCCATTGTGCCAATTAGTCATGTTTGATTCGCAATACTATGTTATTATGAGTATATGTAAACAAAAATTTTTTTTAATTTCCTCAAATAGGGTAAACCACTAGTTTGACTAGTGGACTCTCCAGGCTCGGCCTTTGCGTTAGTTTTAAAATGGATGATGTTGCGATATGCTGCCCTTCGGTGGTTTGACGATCACACAGAAGGGAAAATATATGACAACATCATCGTATGAAAGTTTAAGTCATTCGCGATGGGACTGCAAATATCATGTTGTATTTATTCCAAAGCGGAGAAAGGTAACTACTCAAAAGTTGAGGTATAACCCCAATCACCAAAAGATCTGATCGACTAGCCATAAAATTTTCTGTAGTATTTAGAGCATGGTAAACAAAATAGAACTTGCGAAGATGTCGCAAGAAGCTTTGATAAATTA
>JAKASV010000003.1 GCA_021818945.1 bacterium
TCAAGACACCCATTGAAGTTTTACGCTCTTCAGTCATGAGTAGTTTATGAAGCTTGCCTGCCCGGCAATGGAGGGCTGTTTCTTATTGAAATTTTTTAGTGTTGCATTTCATTCTTGACTTTGCCTCCATCCATTTTTTTCACCTTATTCGATTATTGACAAGTAGAAATAAAATTCTTATACTATTGTTGTATAGGCAGAGAAAGCGGATGTTTTGTTGGCTTAGTTTTTAATGAGTTTTTATATGATTACTAATTTTTTTGTGATGAAACTGGTTCATGAGAGGTTATTATGAAATTCTTACCGATTGCAATAGTTACAATCACCTGCTCTTATGTGTTATTAGTACTATTATGTCGAGTTGAAAGTAACAAAAAATGTGGGTTATTGTTGCTTGCTCAAAGCAATCAGGGAGTGTCTGGAGATGGGGCGAGGGCACAAATTCAAAATTCCTTTTCATACCGCTTTAGAGACTGGTTGAATGAGCCTTTACGGTGGGAAGAACTTGTGACCCAAAAATTCAACAAGTCATTCTTGGTTAAATTGAAAAAATGGTTAGAGGAGCCAGCGCAATGGAATGAAATTAAATCACCACCAAAGCCAGGTTCATATGATGAAGAATATGTAAAGCGTTTTAATAGGTGGTGGAAAGAAGCCCAGGCTTGGGATGAACTCAAGACAGGCAAATTTGACGAGAAGTTTATTGACCGCTTTAAATGGTGGTGGAATTTTCCTCAAACATGGTTAGAGCCTCTCAAAAGTAAGCTTAGCGAACCTCCCGTATGATGATGACAATGCAGACATATTCTTAAATACAATGAAAATCATAATAGAATTTGAAAAAATTAAATATTTGGTTACACTATTCTAGAGTGTAAGTTCCAAATTTTGACTTATTCCTATAATTTTCATTTATGGTACACTCATAAGCGTCACAAAAGTTTAAAGAAAATATTTAGCATCGCTAGGGTCATATGTTTGATTTTTTATCAAGAAAATTTTCTGAAATCGTGAGCAAATTGATCGATGGTGGAAAATTAACTGAAAATAATATAGCGCAGGCTCTTGAATCTGTCCGAGAGGCGTTGCTTGAAGCCGATGTTCCTTATGAATTGGTCAATGTTTTTGTTGAGTCAGTAAAATCTGAAGCTGTTGGCAAAAAAATCCTTACGAACATAAAACCTGGCGAACAATTTGTTAAAATTGTCTATGATCAACTTCAAGCTTTTATGGGCGGCAAGGACAATGTCCCTTTTACGTTTCAAATTCCATCAGTTGTGATGATTATGGGGCTTCAAGGCTCAGGTAAAACTACTTCAATAGCTAAAATTGTACATTATGTTCAAAAAGAGGCTGTAAAAAGAGGGAAAAAGCGGAATATACTTCTGGCATCTGTTGACTACTACAGGCCTGCAGCCATTGACCAGCTTGAGGTGCTTTCTCAATCTGTCCAGGCCTCATTTTTTAGAGCCTCAAGTTCGAAACCAATTGAGGCTGTTCACGAGATAATGAATCATTTTAAAAAAGGTGGTTACGATCTCCTTTTTATAGATACTGCTGGACGTTTGCATATAGATACTCACATGCTTGAGGAGCTCAACCAAATAGATGCTCTGGTTAATCCACGCCACAAGCTTCTCGTGCTTGATAGTATGACGGGTCAGGAATCTCTTGCGGTGGCAAAAGCATTTGATGAACGTGTAAAATTCCATGGGGCAATGCTCACTAAATTGGATAGTGATACACGTGGTGGTGCAGCATTTGCATTCAGATACGCTCTCAAAAAGCCTATTGTTTTTATAGGTACCGGTGAAAAAATTGATGACATAGACCTTTTTAGAGCTGATCGGGTGTCAGGCCGCATTTTAGGTATGGGAGATGTCCTCAGCCTTGTTGAAAAGGCTGAGGAACAGGTCAAAGAGAGCGATAAAAATGCCTTGGAGCGATCGCTGCGCAAAGGGGCGCTGACTCTTGAGGATTTTGCATGTCAAATGAATATGGTTCAAAACATGGGTTCTTTGACAAATCTCATGAAATATATGCCGGGCATGGGCTCGGTCGATATAAAGCCTGAAATGATGGAGCGTGCTGAGCGAGAGATGAAATTTTTTAGAGCCATTATCGGTTCTATGACACCAAAAGAACGATTGTGTCCTCAAATTCTTGATAGTTCGCGAAAAAAAAGAGTAGCAAAAGGAGCAGGAGTCGATGTGACAATGGTAAATCTTTTGTTACAACGATTTGAAGAAAGTAAGCAATATGTTAAACTTTTTAAGAAACTAGGTCGTTTTTGATAGTAAAGACATGCGATTTGCATGTTAGTTTGTGTAAAGGATAAAGTTTTATGGTAAAAATTCGCTTGTCGCGCGTTGGCAAGAAGCATGTTCCCTTCTACAGAATAGTTGCCGTTGATTCACGTGAAAAGCGTGATGGTGCCTGCCTTGAAAATCTTGGCACATACGATGCATTAAATACCAAAATCATTCACTTCCATGAAGCACGTATTAATGATTGGGTTGCCAAGGGTGCAGTTATGACTGATACGGTCAAAAAAATCTATAAAATGTACAAAAAACAGGCAGTCGCTCAATAGGACCGCCATTGAGAATAAGTGATGATACGTTCGTTAGTTGAGGAAATCGTCAAATCAATCGTTGATAATCCTAGTCGCGTCGAGATTATTGAGTCAGAATTACCTGATGGTAAGCATATGATTGCCATCAAGATTGCTGAGTCAGATCTGGGCAAAGTTATAGGTCGTAATGGGCAGACAATCAAGGCCATTCGTGCAGTGGTGTATGCCCTCAATACTCACGACAAGGAAATCATAGTTGATATTGCTTCATAACTGATCATACAATCAAACAAGGCTTGCATGAAGGTTTCCATTCTTACAGTTTTTGCTGAGTTATATAAGCCTTTTGTGGCTACAAGTCTTATAAAAAAAGCTCAAGAAAATGGGCTTCTAGCTGTTGATGTTGATGAATTTTTTTCTTTTGTGCAACCTAAAGAACGGATTGATGCCCCAACCTTTGGGCATGGTCCCGGTATGCTCATAAAACCTGTTGTCGTCCAAAAAGCGATTGAGGCTAAAGAATCCCTTCATGGAAAAGCTTTTAAAATCTTTTTTTCTCCGCAGGGGACCAAATTAGATCAGTCTGTGGTAGCTCAGATAGCACAAAAAGCGCAAGAGCAAGGGCACCTTATGCTCATAGCTGGTCGTTATGAGGGAATGGATGCCCGAGTAGAACAGGTATATGCTGATATGACCATATCTGTGGGCGACTTTGTGCTCATGGGTGGCGATTTGGCATCATTGACGGTACTTGAAAGTGTACTTCGGTTGGTCCCAGGAATAGTAGGGAAAACCGAATCAGTCTCAGATGAGTCGTTTTCCGGCCCTTTTGTAGAGTATCCTCATTACACCGAGCCCATAGTCTGGAAAGGACTGGAAGTGCCGGATGTTATCCGGTCTGGAAACCATGGAGCCATTAATACATGGCGTATGGACAAAGCTGCGCGTAAAACTGTGCTGCACCACTTTGATTGGCTCAGGACGAGAACTTTAGATTCTGCTCAGATGAAAGTTTGCAAAAAAAATATGCCGCATCATTATACTGCTTTGCTGCATAATGATGTCCTGATTAGTGATAGCCAAAAGTCAGGGACAACGTCGGTTACATCTTTAGATATTCATGATATTGCCCGATCTTCCAAGACCTATGGTATTAAGGGTTATTTTATCGTGACTCCTATGCTCGATCAACAGAAAATAGTTAAACGATTACTTGACTTTTGGATGAGTGAAGGTGTCGAGTATAATGTCTCACGTCATGAAGCCGTTAAACAAGTAAGCTTAGCTAATAGTCTTGACGATGTGATTGTTGTCATTGAAAAAATTGAGGGTAAAAAGCCCTTAATCATTGCTACTTCAGCACGAGAGATTGAGCATCCAAATTGTATTTCATATTATGATCAAGAGAAAGTATGGTCATATGATCGACCGGTTCTTTTTATTTTTGGCACGGGAAGAGGTCTTACCAAAGAACGTCTTTTGGCTTCAGATTTTCTTTTAAAATCGGTAAAATCTTTTTCAGATTACAACCATTTATCTGTTCGGTCGGCTGTAGCTATTGTTTTTGATCGATGGCTTGGGATTAATGAAAAAACCTAAGACTTTGCAAAAAAAGAAGGTTATTCAAAGCCTATTCTTGTTGACTGCCATGTCTTGAGAGCTGTCAACAAGTGTGGACCTTTAATTATTAGTCAATTAATTATAGTTTGTGGTTTTCATGTGTGAAATAATGTTGGAAAATAGGTATTTTTTGATATACTATCAATAAGCTTTACTGTTTTTTGAATAAAAAATCAAAGATTCAAGGATATAAAAGGATTTTTATGAAGGCTAAGAAATATACTCGCGAAACGATTCGTGATATGGGAACTGAAGATCGTGGCTTTCCGGCATTTTCTATTGGTGATACTATTGCAGTTTCACAGCGTATTAAGGAAGGCGACAAAGAGCGTATCCAGGTTTTTGAGGGTGATGTGATTGCGATGCATAATAAAGGCATTTCTAGTACATTCACTATTCGTAGGATCGGAGCAAATTCGGTTGGCGTTGAAAGAATTTTTCCTATATTTTCCCCAAAAATTGATTCTATTAAGTTTATCCGTAAAGGCCAAGCTCGTCGTGCTAAGCTTTATTACATTCGCCAACGCATTGGCAAAGCGGCTCGTGTTGCTGAAAAAGTAGAAAGTCAGCAAAAAGCAGAGTAAGATTTTGGCAATTTTATGAAAGCAGACCATGATGCGGTGCACATGGGTTCTTTTCCTTTTATGTTTGTTATTACCAGCGTGCCTGCAGCAGTCGCGGGCACGTCTTCATAATACTACTGATCTTTTATGTTCACATTTAGATTCCTTCAGTTCTTTACCGGACTCTGATGTACGCACCCATGAAAAACAGTCTACTGGTAGCCTAGATTATAGGTTGCGCGCCTTGACTCTTGAAGCCCAATATACTGATATCCCTATTCCGCTAGGATCGGAACCTATAGCTGATTTTTTTAGGCAAGATTCAGATGATGAAAAGGGTGTGGTTTTAGGTTATACCCATAAAGCTGAACGCCAAAAAATGTATGATTTTTTTAAGGCCGAATGTCCACGTCTTGGATGGGTTGACATGGGGGGTATGCAAGGAGTTGAGTCGATACTCATGTTCGAAAAACCTGATAGATTATGTATGATAAGTTTTAGGTCTGCCGGTAATGAAATAGCTATTATAATATCAGTGTGTCCTAAAATATCTAGAGATGTCTGAGTAAACTAATCACAAACATATTCCAAATTAAAATTTACTAGAAATAAATTAATTATTGACTTTATATATTAATATTTGCTACTTTGAAATTGAGTATATTGTATTGTTGTCTAGATTTGTTGTCAATTTTTTATTTTAGGAGGATGTTATGAATATGCTACAGGTTACTTTAATAAGCATGCTCGCATTGCTCTCTTTGGATGCCAGTGCACGGGCAAACCTAGTACCAGCGTATAGACTTAAAGTTGGTGATTCTGTAACTTTGCCTGCATTGTCTTCAAATCCAAGCACCGGGTATAGCTGGCAAGTGAAGATAATTGAGTCTGCTGAAAAGTTACTAGATCCTGCGGTACAAAATATAATTGCGGTGTCCAATGTTTATAAACCAAGTCAAGAAAATAAGCCAGGTGCCCCTGGATCAGAACTAATAACGGTTAAAGGTCTAAAGCAGGGCAAAGTAAATATACGTCTCCAATATATGCGTGTTTGGGATCCAAGCTCGGTAACTGATTCTAAAGATATCGCGTTCACCGTTGAAAAATAAGTCTAAATAAAATCAACAGAAAAAAATCCCCAGTTATATAAAGCTGGGGATTTTTTGGGGTGCGCTCGGCATGGGCACAAATCTATAGATTGAAAGTATCGAATGGTGAATGGCAACGTAGCCATTAGCCGAAGGCAAGGGCTGTCTCCATCGTGAGATGGAATCTGAAGGAAGACGAGGCCAAAGTCTCGACAACAAAGCTTTGGTAATATGGTGGTATTATGGAATTGATGATAAAAAGTGGGCCGGTTTGTGTTGCATTCTCTTAAAAGAAGTTTTGTGTCTTTGCAAAGATCAACCCAAATAATCAAAGCTTTATGCCGGCACGTACGGTTAGTGTGAGCAGTAGGGGCTAGTTGCCCCCTACTACTCGATGGAGATTAGTCTACTTGGTTATTGAGTAACAGCTTTTGCAGAAAAAACTATTTCAGTTTTATCAGAATGGTGTTGCCCTTGTTCATAATATTTGAGTTTCTTTTTGAGCCTATGATTCTCACTATCTTTTTTTCCCAGTTCATGTTCGAGTGAGCTAATGTGTCGGTCTGCATTTTGCAGTTTCTGCTCTAGGTATTCAATCTGTTCTTCGAGCCATTCCCGCGAGGGTCTTGATTCGTGAGTATATATAACCTCATGACAATGGTGATGGTCGGCTATTGCCATGCCGGTCATCATGCCAAGTCCTGCTCCCATAAATCCTGCGGCTATACTGCCACCATGATCAGCGACCATAGGATTCATTGCTATACCAGTTGATGCGATAAGCAGAAGTTTAATTATTCTTTGGCTATTCATATATATTCCTTGTATGTACATTAAAACAATGGTTTAACTTTTGAAGGTATATTCAATACTATTTTTGCGACCTTATGCTGAAAATCTACATGAAAATGAGGGGTGGCAACATGGGGCACAATGGTATCTAGTTACATAAGTATATGCATGGGGATGACCATAATAATGACAGGATGGTCGGCTATTGCACGTATATAGCCGAGTGCAAGGGTATCGCCCATGAAACTTACCATGATAATTATAAGGTGCTGAATACCTGGAACGTACATAGAGTGTGCTATGGGGCTGATGCTTATATTTATAACTATGAGGGTAATGATGACTATGGTGATCGGCTAAAGCCGCCCCGGCCATCATACCTAACCCTGCCCCCATATATCCTGCGGCAACGCTTGTTGCAGGATTAGCGTGAGCGCGACCGGATATGATGACAAGAGATAGTACAAGCACAAATTGTGTTATGCGTTGTAAAAGCATAAGAATCCTCCAAATTATTTTGAGACTACACTAACAATATAAAATATATTGATCTTTAACACAACAGCATTATTATATTTCAGATAGATAAAAAAGCCAATGTAGTAGTTTCGCGTACAATATTAGTGGATTTAAGCTGATTCAGTATTAATAAAAAATAGGTTCCCCAAGGAGTTCTCAGGGAGCCGCAGAAAGTTCGTAGGTTGTATCTTAATAATAGTATGTTATGTGTATATGGCGCCTATTCCATAGATTGATCATTAGTTTCTGTATCGTTCTCATGATAATCTTCTTGAGGGTAGTTTTCTTCATAATTATCATAATAGTCATCGTAACGATGATGTTTAGATGCTGCTGCGCCTGCCATCATGCCAGTTAATGCTCCTACGCCAAAGCCAATACCTGCACCGCGACCGCCACCGGCAAGCCCTCCGATAAGAGCTCCCGTTGCTCCCCCACCTATAAAACCACGAGCCATACGATCCTTTTGGTAAGGGTCATGATAATGTCGTGAATAGCGCTGATGTCTGTATTCTCTATCAGTTTCTCGTTGTTCTTGAGAACGTGCAGTTAGCTTTATATTGAGTGAACTTGCGCAAAGTAGGATCAAAACTGTCTTTAATAAAGGTACTTTCATAGCTACCTCATTTTTTAATAATAATTATAAAAAAATATTTTAAAACTATCATAATATTATCATATTAGAAATATATATTAATATTCAAGATTTTCTCTATCTTGTTTATAAAAACTTATTTTGCATGATGGTTTTCGCTCTGAGGCAATTCTTTTGCGAGAGCGCCAATATGTTTTCCTGCGCCGATACACAATACCAGATCATCGGGTCGTACAATCTGCTCGGCAACATGTCTTAAATTATTGGTTTGTTCGTATGTAACATTAAAAGTAGGGTCTTTTAGTTTGATTGCTTTTACTAAGTTTTCAGCAGTAACTCCTGGAATCGGACTCTCGCTGGCTGGATAGATATCAGTGATGATAAGTTGATCGATCGGATTATTAAGAAACATTTTGATAAAATTGTCCCAAAGTTTATCCGTTCTGGTATATCTGTGTGGTTGGAACAAAACAATGAGCCTTCCTTTGGAGCGTTTTCGTGCGACGGTTAGTGTGGCGTTTATTTCCTGTGGGTGGTGACCGTAATCATCAAAAATTTCAGCATGTTTGAATGAGCCTCGGTAGGTAAAGCGACGCTCAACTCCTTTAAAGGTTGCCAAGGCTTGGGTAATGGTTTCGAAAGGAATAGCCAATTCTAAGGCAAGACTTGTTGCGGCAAGAGCGTTTAATACATTATGTTTGCCCGGCATGTTGATTGTCATGCTGCCTAAAGGTTCAGCATTATCTTTTTTATATACTGTAATGGTTGATGAATTCGGGCCAAATTCTATGTCTTTAGCAAATAAATCAGCC
Source organism: bacterium (assembly GCA_021818945.1). Classification (GTDB taxonomy): domain Bacteria; phylum Babelota; class Babeliae; order Babelales; family Vermiphilaceae; genus JAKASV01. The sequence goes on from JAKASV010000003.1 coordinate 8,565, forward strand.
TGAGGCCAATTATCGATTCCATATTTAATGAGTTTTATATAAGGTAATGGTAAAATCGTTTGTATGTTAGGGTCATCAATACATACAATTGCTTTTCCATAAAAGGGGATATTGCCCAGAAATTGCTTAAATGTATTTTTAATGTCCTCTAAATCTCGGTAGGTCTCTAGGTGTTCAAGATCAATATTAGTCACAACAGAAAATGTTGCATGCAAATGAAGAAATGATCGATCACTTTCATCAGCCTCTGCAACCAAAAACTTTCCTGTACCCATCCGGGCATTATTAGAAATGCTGGTCAGCAGGCCGCCAATGATGACGGTGGGATCCATCTGTGCCTCGATCAAAATGTGAGAAATAAGTGATGTTGTCGTCGTTTTCCCATGGGCACCGGCTATTGCTATGCTGTATTTGGTGCGCATGAGTTCTGACAGCATGAGTGCTCGGGGTATAGTCGGAATACCTCGTTCCTGTGCAGATCGGATCTCGGAATTATCTTCATGTATTGCAGAAGAATACACAAGAATATCGATGCTAGGGTCATTGCATGCGGCTGAATTATTTCCCTGGTGAACTGTGCATCCCAGTGCTTTGAGATTGTGTATGCTTTGCTGGCAGATATCAGTATCGCAGCCAGAGATTGTATATCCTTGCTGTTTCAATATCGTTGCGATACCACTCATTCCTATGCCACCAATACCAACAAAATGTATATGAGATTTTTTGTTGTACATTCTACCTGCCCTGAAATTTGATAATCTAATGTATGTAACAAGAATAGCCTAATAGAGAACTCTTGTATAGTTGTCAGCTGTTTTTTTGTTAGCTGTTTTTTTGCCGTTTTTTTAATGGCGCACTATTTGCTACAAAAGTTCTCTTAGTTTTAAAAGTTGAGTGCGTAACTGTATCAGTTCAGAATAATTTTGTATTTTCGAGAGCGCTTGTTCGGGTAGAGTAGTTTTCGTGGCACTTAACATGGTCGTTGGCCAGGACTTATGAAGCTGTTTTTTGGCGCCTGCTATAGTAAAGCCTTTATGATATAAAAGGTCTTTGATGGCAGTGAATTGTTTGAGATCTTTTTCTGTATAAAATCGTTGCTGTCCTGTTGAACGTTGAGGCTTAATATTAAATTCTTTTTCCCAGAATCGTATAACGAATTTTTCGACAGATAATTTTTTTGAAAGTTCCCCAATTCGAAATTGTCGCGCTTGCATGGTAATTCCTTTTATTTGATTCGAAATTGCCTCTTTAATTATTGTATACTTCATCTATCGCTTTAAGTTCAAGAATTTTAAAAAGCAAGGCTTTTGATTTTTAAGAGATTTTTGTCATAATTTTGTTACGATTAACCAGCATTGAAAAGGTTTGATGTCTGGATTTTGCTAGCTTCATGGATTGTTCTCTGATATCCTGTATGTATTAAATTAATTCACATGTACTGTCGTCACGGCTTAATACATATGTAGGATGTTTGTATGAATATTAAAGAACTTATTATTCCTTTAACTATGGCCCTTATTGGAACCTGGGCAATTCAATATTTCTTTTTTACTAAAAAATCAGTTCCGGAAGGTGTGCGCACTATGCAGCCATTTGTTGCTCCAAGTGGAGTACAAGAGGAAAAACCATTAAATACGGAAATTGATTTTGTTAATATCAAAAGACCTTATCCGGCAGAAACGACTGAAGTTCTAACCGATGGAGCAACTTTAGTGTTTTCAACCGATGGCGCATCATTGGATCGACTTGAATTCAAGCGCAAAAGTGACAATCGTGTCTTTGCTATCGATACGATATTTCCCGTGAGCGAAACTGAGCGTGATAATAGATGTTTTTTAGTCGCTTTTAATGAAAAAACACCTTATTATTTTACCTTATCTGAGCGCAAAGATTTGGCTGATACTACTACGCTTACCTATAAAGCAGAAACTGATGAAGGGGTACTGTCAAAAGTATTCACTGTATATAAACATGTGTATCAGATAGATCTTGAACTTATTATTACTCCCAAAAAAGATGATGCTCTGATTGGGAGCCCTCGAATTTTTTATCCGTCCCCATTGATGCCGGAGCTTGAAAATTCGGATCTTGTTTCAGCAATTGTCGGAGGTGATCAAGGGTCTGTGAAAAAAATACTCCGTGCGAATGTTACTATCAATCAGGGTTGGTTGATGCCTACATTGTTCGGTACTGAATCACGCTATTTTGTTCATGCGCTGGTTAAGGATCCCCAAGCTTTTTGTCAACGTGCCTTTTATAAATTTTATGATAAAACTCGTATGATCTCAATTATTGAGGGGCCTGTTGTTCATAAGGCAGCTTCCTGGCGAGTCTCTTTTTATTTTGGGCCAAAAGAACTTCCCGCACTCATTGCTGTTGATCCACGTCTTGAATCTCTTGATTATTCGGGTATTTTGGGACCTATTGCTAAATGGTTTATGGTGTTACTACGATGGTTGTATACCTGGCTTCATAATTACGGATGGGCTATCGTTATTCTAGCTATCTTGGTTAAATTATTACTGTTGCCTTTGACCATTAAGGCAGAAGCAGGCAATAGTAAACGTCTTGAATTGCAGAAAAAGTTAAATTATATCAAATTGCGTTACAAAGATGATCCTGAACGTTACAAGCAAGAACAGGCTGAACTGATTTCGAAACATGGGTTGCCTGGACTTTCTGGTTGTTTGCCACTTTTTTTGCAGATTCCTATCTTTTATGCTCTTAGCCGGGTACTTTCTAGTTCTATAGACCTATATAGAGCATCATTTTTATGGATTCCTGATTTGGCATCAAAAGACCCTTGGTATATTTTGCCAATCTTGACAACGCTTTCTATGATTGCAATGATGCGTTCAACGGGTGATTCAAAACAACAATTATCCTCAATAGCGATTGCTATTGTAGTGGGCGCTGTTTCGACGAGCTTGTCGGCTGGACTGGCCTTGTATATTTTTGTAAGTACCTTCTTGGGTGTTGTTCAGACGATGGTCCAAAAGCGTTTTGTATAGGTAAAAGTATGTTTGACGAAGTACCAAGTTTGGTATCTCTACTCAAAAGCTTGCAACAAGTTCCGTGTCTTGCATCAAAAAATGTATATCGTGTTGCTACCCATTTTTTACATATGGATCAAGAGCGTCTTGAGCAATTTTGTGCTGTGCTTCTCAATGCAAAGAGCCACATTCGCCATTGTGCCACATGTTTTTCGTGGCAAGAGGTTGATCATGGCTGCCCTTATTGTTCATCAAAAAAGCGGGATCAGGCAGTAGTCTGTGTTGTTGAGTCTTGGCATGAATTATTGTCTATAGAAAAGACGGGGGGATATCTAGGGGTGTACCATGTACTTGGTGGGGTTATTTGTCCAATTGATGGGATTGGGCCCGACGATTTGACCATTGAGCCACTTATCAAGCGTATAGCAGAAAAAAAGATAAAAGAGTTGATTTTAGCTATGAACCAGACGCCAGAAGGTGAAGCTACCGCTTCATACATTGCTCATAGACTTAAGGGATCGACAGTTACTATTACCTGTTTGGCTCGAGGGATTCCCGTAGGTTCATCATTAGAATATATGGATAGATTGACATTGTATAAAGCATTGTCTGAAAGAAGACCATTTTAAAGGAATTGCTATGATGTTTGGCTTGGGCATGCAAACTGATAAATCGATATTTTCTCATCGTATACAATTATTGTTAGAGACTATTTCCAAACAATATCCTCAGATTCATGATGGCTGTATCGTACTACCAGCTTCCTTTGAAAATAGTCGAACGTTATTCAGACAAGATAGTAATTTTTATTATTTTTCTGGGCTCACAGAGCCTGCGTGCGTTTTGCTTGTGGATCTGGATGGTACACGTACGCTTATGGTGCCCCAATATGCGGGCAATCGCTCACAATGGGTAGTACCTGAACTTGAAGAAATAATAGAAGATCCAGAGTCATATGGAATCGATCTTGTTGAGATGCTGGGTACATCTATTGCCGGGTATCAGGCTAGCCCTTGGATGGCCGAATCCGCCTATTCTGGGCTATGCAGTACCATACATTCATACATTAAGAAAAATGGGACTGTGTTTGTGATCGGGCCTGCATTAGCCAACGAAACAAGTGATAGTCGCATAGTGTTAGAACGGCTGACCTGTTTGATCCCAGAGTTAAAGAATGTTTTGGTTGATATTTCGCCAATCGTAGCTTCTATGAGACGGACAAAGGATATGCCTGAAATTGAGAAATTATATGCGGCGGTGGAACTATCGGTATTAGCACATGAGTCTGCTGCACAGGCTATAGTACCCGCTATGTTTGAATGTGAAGTGCAGGCGAATATTGAATATATATTTACTGCCGCTGGTGCTCGAGCATCGTTTCCCACTATAGTAGCTAGTGGTGATGCTTCTACTATTTTGCATTATGGTGCAAGCACAAAGCCTCTTGAGGTAGGCGATCTAGTGATAGTCGATTGTGGAGCCGATATGGACTATTATTGTGGTGATCTTTCACGGACCTATCCAGTATCAGGTACATTTTCAGAAAGACAAAAAGAAATATATAATTTAGTACTTGAACTTCAAGCTCATATTGTGTCTATAGTAAAACCAGGTTATTGGTTTTCAAATCAAGAGCAGCCCGATAAGTCGCTCAACCATATTGCAAAAAAATTTCTTCATGCGCGCGGCTATGAGCAGTATTTTGTTCACGGCATTGGTCATTTCCTGGGTCTGGATGTCCATGACGTGGGAGATGTTCGTGAATCTTTTTGCGAGGGGGACGTTATTACCATAGAGCCGGGTTTATATCTGCCCGATGAAAAGATAGGGGTGCGCATTGAGGATAATTATTGGATAACAAAAAATGGTGCTATTTGCCTGAGTGAAGCATTGCCCAGAAAAGCTGAAGATATAGAGTTGCTTATGAAAGGGCAACAGAATACAGACTTTGACGAAGAATCAGATTCGTCATCGGATGATTATGGTCGTTAGGAGCCAAACAGGGTCTGTTTAAGGCGAGGGAGCTGGCTTAAAAATGTGCTGCCATAACTTTGTACAAGTCCGGCAGCAGTGAGTGCGCATCCAGAAAGTAGATAACGAAATGCAGCTTTTTTGCGACCGTTTTTTATGAAAATTCTATCTTCTTCTGAAGGCATGGGGGCAATAGAATCGGGAAAAGGAGTTTCAGCCTTAGCCCATAAAACAGATGCTCTCATGAACATCAATATTCCGCCTACATAGGTAAGAGTGCGGCATATGTTGGTAGCTGTTATTTTATCTAAGGCCGTTTTCAGTGCAAATTTTGTTGGCAGGTAAAAACCTTGTTGGCTTGACATTGGTTGTACGCTCACAAAAATCATGCAGATCGAAAAAGCCAAAAAAATTATTTTTTTGTTCATAAGTTATCCCATTGCAATTGGAAGCTAATAATTCTTACCTATAGAGTATGCACAGTTATGTGATCTTGGCAACTGGTTATACGCCGAATATGTACTGTACAATTGTACTACAATAGAGCGCTGCTGATGTCCCACCTGCAGAAAGAGCTAGTCCTATAAGACATTGAAAAAATCCATTTGTCCGACCGACCCGTTTGCCATCTGGTCGATAACTATCGCCGCAAATAAAATTTGTTAATCCCTTAGTAAGAAAAAAGAGGCCTTGCGATACCATAATAAATCCTATAATTGCAACAGCCATTTGTCTGGTTGGGAATGTTTCGACAGATTTAGCAAGGATCATGGCAGATTCTTTGATAACCCCAAGGCCATTCAATTCTAATTCAGTTTTACCGCCAAACAACGCTTTTAATGATCCGGCCCAGCATGAAGCTGTTATCAACGTTGAGTAGTACAGTGTTACATACGAACGTTTTAAAGACATAGAATTACCCCCAAATATTCAAAAACAATTTCTTTCTCAAAGATATATGTTATTCTTTAGCTTACTATTCTTGGAATTATTATCAAGCAGTGTAACTTTGTACTATTAATTTATTTGTTTCTAAAATGATTGACTGCATAATCGATGCAAAAAAGTTCTGCACAGCAAAGTGCCAGTCCCACGGACAAGGAAATCAAACAGTTGGTAAAATAATGGACCCCATGCATAGCCAATATGCCGCTGAGGATAAAACTGCATATACTAGCGATTATTGCTGGAATTGCATAAGGTATCTGTGTTTTTGCATGGGTCATAGGGTCAATACCTGAACTGGTCGCTGCCATAAGTGAAGTTTGTGATAACGGTGAAAGTTGATCACCGCAGATTGCTCCTGAAAATATTGCCCCTAAAGCGGGGAATAAGAGCGGTACTAGAGCTGTGGTTGTCGGAAGACTTACATGAGCAAAAGCTATAATAATCGGTGTTGCCATGGGCAATAAAAGGGCTATGGTGCCCCAAGAAGTACCCATGAGAAATGCGGTTATTGTAGAGACTACAAAAAATATACCAGGCACGAGGCTTGGAGTTAAGATATGACTCATTATCGTTGCCAAATATGATCCTGCATTGAGGTCAATCCGTACAATAGTACTAAGAATTTTAGCCAAAATAAGCATGATAACTGATGGTAGCATCATAGATATTCCTTCTCTGATAATCGGAGGAAGGTCTTGCCACGAAATTTTTTTCCGTTGTAGCGCTAGACATAGGCCGCTTACAAGACACGCAACTCCTGCCATGAATATTCCTAAGAATGAGTTGTCGCTATTTTTAAAAGCGTTGATAAAAGAGTTGGTGCCACCGAACAAGTAATAGTTGCCAGTGTATAAGATCCTTAAGATGAAAGTTGCTATAAGAATGGTGATCGGAATGCAAAAATCTATAAGCGAGGCTCTTGTTCTATGTAAGTCGACTGGCTTAGCTTCTGGTTTTAAGGGTACAGTTTTGGTTCCAAAGAGATTATCGGTAGTTGCAGCAATATGCTCATAGGTATGCATTGGGCCAAACGAAATCCGTTTGCGAATCACTACAAAAACTGATGCAAGAGCTAAGAAAGAATAAAAGATAAACGGGATGCTTGCTAAAAATACAAAAAAAGGGTCTGCGACAATTTTCATGCCTGTTAGACTAGTTTTCTGATGTTCTGCTACCGTCATGATGCCTGCATTGCTTAATTCGCCCGTGAGCATAGCTACCCAGCTTGAAATAGGCATGAGAATAATTAATGGTATAGAGATGCTATGAACAAGATAAGCCAATTTTACACGAGGAATATGAAATCTATCCGTTATTGGCCGCATGACATAACCAACGGTTAGATTACTCAAATAATCGTCAATAAAAAGGACAGCTGAAACTAATAATGATGCACTTTCTGCCGCTTTTGCGGATCGTAGATGCTTAGTAAATGTGTGAGCAAAGGCACGTGCGCCCCCGGTCCTATCTAAAAGGACTATGAAGATGCCAATCACAAGTAAAAATATGTAGAGATAAATATAATCAATATCGGTAACTTGACTAAAAGTCCGCGTGCCAATCAAATGTATCATGGAATCTATCGATCCACTTGTCGCAATAAAAGCAGCAACACAAATACTTATAATGAAGGCTAGGTTGAGTCGCTTAGTTATAGCTGTGATAATAAGAACTAACAATGGGGGTAAAAAAACTATCCATGTGGGATTATTCATACAGTCCTCACCTAAAAGGTCATCTTTTAATGTTGTTTCATTATTATTTAGTAAGTATCGCACACTCTTGTGATGATAGCTATAGCTTTATGTGTAAAAAACAGAAATTTTGATTTGACCAGTTGTGTTTTTGCCTGTACAATAACAATATGCCCGTTCGAATAAACTGTTTTTTAACAAAATTATGGAAATATGCAAAGGTTTGTAATGGATATGAATAAAGCGTTCTATCTACGCAAAGAAGATAGAAATCCACAATGGCGCCTAATTGATGCAGAAGGTGCAATATTAGGTCGGTTGGCGACGCAAATTGCCAATGCTTTGCGCGGCAAAGATAAGCCTTACTATACGCCTCATGATGACGCGGGTGATTATGTTGTGGTTGTCAATGCTGATAAAATTAAGCTGACCGGTGATAAGTGGGAAGGCAAAGAGTATGCTCGTTATACGGGTTGGATTGGTGGTTATAGAGTAACGAAGGCAAAAGACTTATTGATCAAACATCCAACACAGCTTATTGAACTTGCAGTCCGTGGCATGCTCCCAAAAAACAAGCTTAATAGAGAAATTATTAAAAAGCTTAAAGTCTATGCGGGTCCTGAACATCCTCATAAGGCTCAAGTCGAGACAAGTAAACAAAGCTTGGAGAAACCGCGACGGGCCGTTCGCAAAGAGGTTGTAAAGACTAAAACCCCAATAAAAAAGGAACCAAAGCCTATAACTAAAAAAGCTAAGACGACTGCCATTAAAGCAGAAAAAAAGCCTGCACGCACACCAGCAATATCTAAAATCAAGGCTAAAAAAAGTTAAGATAAATCTTTATATTCATAAGTACAATAAATAACTGGGAATTTAAAAAATGAAAATGTTAAATTCCCAGTTATTTATTATGACAAAGGTTTTGTGGACTTATTTAGTAATGTATCCAGAAATGATACGCCAAATATCCTTGATGGTAATGTAGACAAAGAGAAAAATCATAAGAGCCCAGGATGCTAAATTGATAACAAGTCGAGCTTTGTCGGGTAATGATCTGCCAATGAGAGCTTCAATTCCGTAAATAAATATTTGGCCTCCATCAAAAATTGGCAGCGGAATTAAGTTTAGAACTGCTAAGCTTATACTGATAATTGCCAAGAAGAGCAAGAATACCTTGAGTCCTTTTGATGCGCCTTGAGCAGTTTGTTGGATTATCATTACCGGACCTCCAACTGCGCTCGTATCACGTTTGCAAAAGATATATTTAAACATGTACATATAGCCTAAAATATAGCGATTTGTTAACCTAATTCCTTTTTTTATAGCCTCAATAAATGAGGTGCCCGGCACAGCAACCATTGAAAAAGAAGTGCCCAAAAAACCGATTGTTTTGCCATAAATTGTTTTAGTTTCTAATGTGACAGGTATTGATTCTCCAATACCGTTTCTTTCAATAGTCAATCTGATTGTTTTACCTGCATTCTCGCGTAGTATATCAAGGAGTTTTGAGGCGTCATTGTTTAGTTGGATATCGTTTACTGAAATAATAAGATCGCCAACTTTAAGCCCAGCCTTTTCTGCAGGTGATCCTGCCTCTAAGGTCTCAATTTTGGGTATTGCATTAAGGGGGTAAATAAATTCTGACTTCGGTAACCCTGTTGCAAAGATTCCAATAAGAACTAGATAGGCAAAAAGCAGATTAAAAAGTATACCCCCAATCATGATGCAAAACTTTTGATAAAATGGGCGTACGGCAAAAGAGCCTTCGTCACGAGCTAATGCTTCTTTTTGATCGCCTTGACCAACTTCAGCGCTTCCTGCTATTTCCACATAGCCACCAAATGGTATGGCTGAGATAGAAAATTCTGTTTCGCCTATTTTCTTGGTTAATAATTTTGGTCCAAAGCCTATAGAAAATGATGGGGTACGAACGCCAAAAATTTTACACATAATAAAATGGCCGCATTCGTGAATAAAAATTAAAAGGGCTATGCCTAAAATTCCTGTAATGCCAAGAATAAGTCCCTGAGAACTTGCAAATAAACTACGAAATATTTCCATGGTTTCCCTTATTTTTTAAAATTTTACCCTTGAGCTTGATTGATTTTCAAAATAAGCATTGTATCTACATTCAAGGGTATCATGAACAGTTTGGCAAGTCCAACGAATCAGATTTTGGGGGTGGTTAACCTGAATTTCATGCAATTAAATCAATTTTTCACTATTATTTTCTTGAAAAAAATCGCAAAAAGGGTAAAATACTAATAAAATCTTTGCACAATGTCGTCCACATTGTGGCAAAAAAGCTGCAAAGATCGTTGTTATTAACGTATTACCTTTATTAAGGGATTTTTTATTATGCCAACGATAAACCAACTATGTCGCTTTGGAAGAAGGCGCATAAAAGCGAAGACCAAAAGTCCTGCGCTCAAATCATGTCCCCAGGTTCGCGGTGTATGTACCCGTGTATTCACGACAACTCCCAAAAAACCTAACTCAGCATTGCGTAAAGTTGCTCGTGTCAAATTGTCAACGGGGATTGAAGTAACCGCTTATATTCCTGGTGAAGGTCACAATTTGCAGGAGCACTCAGTTGTCCTTGTTCGCGGCGGAAGAGTGCCTGACTTGCCAGGTGTCCGCTACCACATTATTCGCGGAACGTTGGATTCGGCTGGTGTTGAAAATAGAAGGCAAGCACGTTCGATGTATGGTGCTAAACGGCCAAAAGGCTCTTAAAGTATTTTAAAGAGGAAGCAATATGCCAAGGCGTAAACGAGAAAGCCTGAAAAAAAGAGAAATTGGGGTTGATCCTGTTTATGGATCAGAATTGGTGCAAAAATTTATCAATGTCGTCATGGAGCAAGGCAAAAAAAGTATTGCTCGTAAGATTGTTTACGATGCCTTGATTATGTTGGGTGAAAAATCTGGCGGCAATAAGGATAAAGCGCTGGAATTATTTGGAAAGGCCTTTGAGCAAATTATGCCTTTGATAGAGGTCAGGCCGAGACGAGTTGGCGGAAGCGTCTATCAAATTCCAGTCGAGGTAGGATATCAAAGGGGTCGTGCTTTAGCGATGCGTTGGCTTGTTGATGCAGCTTCAAGTCGTACAGATAAGACGATGGGGACGCGTCTTGCGCGAGAGCTTATGGAAGCGGCAGAAGGACGTGGAAATGCCGTTAAGAAAAAATTAGATGTCCATAGAATGGCAGAAGCCAATAGGGCTTTCTCGCATTATGCGTGGTAGTAGGGGGCTATATGAGTGAGCAATTAAAAGATTATAGAAATATAGGGATTGCGGCGCATATTGATGCGGGTAAAACTACTGTAACCGAGCGAATTCTGTTTTATACCGGTATTTCACATAAAATCGGTGAGGTCCATGAGGGGACTACCACGATGGACTGGATGGAGCAGGAACGTGAACGCGGTATTACGATTACGTCAGCCGCTACGACATGCTTTTGGAATGGCTTTCATGTCAATATTATTGATACTCCTGGGCACGTAGATTTTACAATTGAAGTCGGTCGCTCCTTACGTGTGCTTGATGGCGTTATCGCGGTCTTTTGTGGTGTTGCAGGCGTTCAGCCGCAGTCTGAAACTGTCTGGAAGCAAGCAAATCGGTATAAGGTTCCGCGTATTATTTTTGTCAACAAGCTCGATCGTATTGGCGCTGATTATCTGCGCGTTGTTGCTGATATTAATAATAAGCTTGGTGCGCATGCAGTAGTGATGCAGATGCAGATTGGTTATTCAGACGAATTTAATGGAATAATTGATTTGTTGAGTATGAAGGTGGCAACATTTTCGGGTGAAATGGGCTCGACTATAACCTGGTCTGAGATTCCTGAACAATATCTTGAACAAGCTCAAAAATTGCGGCACAAGATTGTTGAAGCAGCAGCTGATTTTGATGATGAGGTTGCTGAGAAGTTTATTCACGAGCAACCTATTTCCATTGAGGAAATCAAGCGTGGTCTTCGTAAGGGGGTCGTTAGCCGTAAATTAACGCTTGCCTTTGGCGGAAGCGCATTTAAAAATAAAGGTATTCAGCTCGTTCTTGATGGAGTTATTGATTATCTTCCATCGCCTCTGGATGTTCCGCCAATTGAAGGAAAAGATGTAACGACTGGTGCAGTAGTCAGTATTCCGCCAGTAGTAGATGCTCCATTTTGTGGATTGATCTTTAAAATTATGACTGATCCATTTGTTGGCGTTTTGAACTTTATTCGTGTATATGCTGGTGAATTGAAAGCCGGTTCATATGTATATAATGTTCGAACAGGCAACAAAGAGCGTATATCTCGTCTTGTAAAAATGCATGCCAACAAGCGTGAAGAAATATCTTCCGTTCATGCCGGGGATATTGCAGCAATGGTGGGTGTTAAAGACTCGATTACTGGTGATACATTATGCGCCGAAGAGCGCATGGTAGCCTTGGAATCTATTGACGTTCCAGCGCCAGTTATTGAAGCTTCCATTGAACCTAAAGATAAAGCTGATTATGAAAAATTGGGTATTGCTCTGCGTAAGCTGATGCAGGAAGACCCATCGTTTCGCTATTCTTATAATGAAGAGACTGGTCAGACGGTTATCAAGGGTATGGGTGAGTTGCACCTAGAAATCATCGTTGATAGATTGCGTCGCGAACATAAGGTTGATGCAGTGCAAGGTAAGCTGCAGGTAGCTTACCGTGAAACAATACAAAAGCCTACCCGCGTCGAAGGAAAATTTATTCGTCAGTCGGGCGGACGTGGTCAGTATGGCCATGTATGGATTGAGCTTGAGCCATTAGAGCGTGGCAAAGGTTATGTTTTTGAAAATAAGATCGTAGGCGGTACTATACCGCGTGAGTACATCCCAGGTGTTGAAAAAGGACTTGAAGAGTCTTTAGCCTCGGGTGTCTTGGGTGGATATCCGGTTGTCGATCTGAAAGCGTCCTTAGTAGATGGTTCTTATCACGAAGTAGACTCTTCTGAAATAGCATTTAAGATTGCAGCATCTATGGCTTTCAAAGCTGGTTGCTCACAAGCATCTCCAGTACTACTTGAGCCAATCATGGGTGTTGAGGTTGAAACGCCAGAAGAGAATATGGGTGATGTGATGGGAGATCTAAACTCGCGGCGTGGAAGAATTTCTGGCATGGAAGATAAAGGTGCTGGAAAAGTTATAACTGCAGAGGTCCCACTAGGAGAGATGTTTGGATATTCGACAGATCTTCGTTCAATGACCAAGGGTCGTGCAAGTTATACAATGGAATTTAAACATTATCAAGAAGTTCCGAATAATGTTGCTAAAGCAATAGTAGAGAAGAAGTAGGTTATTATTTATAGAGGTGTTTGGGAGTATATACAATGGCAAAAAGTGTATTTGAACGTAAAAAACCGCACGTTAACGTTGGTACAATTGGTCACGTCGATCATGGAAAAACTACGTTAACCTCTGCAATTACGACTTATTTAGCTGAAAAAGGTCAAGCTGAAAAAAGATCGTATGATTCTATTGATGCAGCGCCTGAAGAAAAGGCTCGCGGTATTACTATTGCAACTGCGCATGTCGAATATGAAACAGATAAACGTCACTATGCTCATATTGACTGTCCAGGTCACGCTGACTATGTAAAAAACATGATCACTGGTGCGGCACAAATGGACGGTGCAATTTTGGTTGTTTCCGCCGCTGATGGTGCTATGCCACAGACTCGCGAGCATATTGTATTAGCAAAAAACGTGAATGTGCCAGCTTTGGTTGTTTTTCTTAACAAAGTAGATATGGTTGATGATCCTGAAATGATCGATATGGTCGAAGAAGAAGTCCGTGATTTGCTCAAAAAATACGACTTCCCTGGCGACACAATTCCATTTATTCGTGGATCGGCTCTTAAAGCTATGGAAGGTGAAAAAGGGGAAATCGGATATCAAGCAATTCAAAAATTGTTAGATGCTCTCGATACCTATATACCTGAACCAAAGCGTGAAATTGAAAAACCATTCCTTATGCCAGTCGAAGGTGTTTTCTCGATCTCAGGTCGTGGTACTGTTGCTACTGGTAGAATTGAAACCGGAAAAATCAAAGTTGGTCAGGAAGTTGAACTTATTGGTTTTGGCAAGAAAGAAAAAACTACGGTAACCGGTGTTGAAATGTTCCGTAAGATTCTTGATGAAGGGCAAGCTGGTGATAACGTTGGGTTGCTACTTCGTGGTACCAAGAAGGAAGAAATTGAGCGTGGTATGGTTATTGCTGCTCCTGGCTCAATTACTCCTCATAAGAAATTCAAGTGTAAAGCTTACATTTTGACAAAGGATGAGGGTGGACGTCATAGTCCTTTCTTCAATGGATATAGGCCGCAATTCTATTTCAGAACCACGGACGTTACAGGTATTGTTACCTTGGAAGCTGGGCGTGAAATGGTTATGCCGGGTGATAACGTTGAAGTAACTGTTGAATTGATCGCACCGATCGCAATGGATAAAGATTTACGCTTTGCCATTCGTGAAGGTGGACGTACTGTTGGATCTGGTATTGTAACGCAGATTATTGAGTAAGGTAGCCTAGGTGTTCAATGAACAAGCAGAAGATTAGATTAACTTTAAAATCATATGATCATCAGCTACTAGACAAAGCTGTAAAGCTTATCGTCTCGACAGTCAAGAGGACAGGCTCGCAATTAGTGGGTCCTGTGCCTCTCCCCAATAAGCGTCGTTGTTTCACCGTGTTGCGTTCACCTCATATTGATAAAAAATCACGTGAGCAATTTGAATTGACAACGCATAGACGCATTTTGGATATCGTAGCTCCATCCGATCAGACGATGGATGCACTGATGAAATTGAATATATCGTCTGGTGTTGATGTTGAGATTAAATAGTGGTGAAAGGTCATTCAATGGTTACAGGGTTCTGGGGTAAAAAAATAGGAATGACCCAGGTTTTTGTTGAAGGCAAGGTTATTCCCGTAACAGTAATTGATGCGGGCAATTGGTTTGTAACCAATGTTCGTACCAAAGAACGTGATGGGTATAATGCTATCCAAGTTGGCTGTGTTCGAAGCAAGTATGTTGGCTTACCATTTTCTACTGAATGGCTCAAAAGCTTAAAGAAACACTTTGGGTTGGTGCGCGAAGTAAAAATAGATGGTGATATGCCAGAATTAATTGTTGGACAACAGGCTGATGCTTATACTTTATTTCAACAAGGTGATAAGGTTGACGTTTCTGGAACAACTAAAGGTTGTGGCTTTGCTGGTGTAGTAAAACGTCATCGTTTTGCTGGCCAATCAGTGAGCCATGGTCATAAGATGGGAAAGCGTCCTGGCTCATTAAGTTTCATGCGTCGTCAAGGACGTATTATCAAGGGTAAGCGTATGCCGGGACATATGGGTGACACGTGGCGAATGATGCGCAATCTTGAGGTAGTGCGAGTTGAACCAGAAACCGGGGTTATGTTAGTTAAAGGTGCAGTGCCAGGAAAAGCCGGCTCGTTCTTGCGAGTGCTCAAGGCATAGCTAAAGTAGGTGGACAGAATGGCTAAAATGCAAGAAAAGCAAACAAATATTGCAAAAAACGTTTCCTTGCAAGACTTAGGTTTAGATGATTCAGCGAAAGTGCGAGTATCTGAACGTGGTTTTTCTATGGTAGTGCGTGCTTTGTTGCAAAATTGGCGACAAGGTACCGTGGCTTGTAAAGAACGTTGTGACGTTATTTCACGTTCTAACAAAAAACCATGGAAACAAAAAGGGACAGGGCGTGCTCGTGCAGGTTCTCCACGTTCTCCGTTATGGAGAGGCGGCGGTGTGACATTTGGCCCTCATGCGCGTGTGCGTAATTTAAGTGTTCCTGTGCAATTAAAGAGAAATGTTTGCAATAATTTGCTCTTTGATTTTATTAGCAAGGAGAAAGTAATCTGTCTAAATTGGGAACTGGAGGGGGAAAAACCTCAAACAGGGGCCGTTTATTCAGCTCTTAAATCGGCTATGTTGGCCGGTAAAAAATTGGTAATATTTTTACCTATCGATGATGTGTTAATGCAGGCATCGTGTATTAATATTCCTGGTATTAGATTGTTATCATTTGATCAATCAAATGCCTATGCCCTTGCTGATAGCGATTGTTGGGTATTTTTTCAGAAAGATTTCGATCGCTTTAAAGAAATGGTTTCACAATGGATTTGAGTATTTACGATATCATACAAGGGCCTGTTGTCACGGATAAGGCATTTCGGCTTAATAAAAAATTAAAGAAGCTTGTTTTGCGTATTCATCCGCAAGCAAATAAGCCTATGGTTGCCGAAGCGCTGGAGAAATTATTTGAAGTCAAGGTGGATAACGTTCGCATCATTGTCAGGAAAGGTAAGTTCCGCAAAACAAGACGCGGACGCACTATGACACAGGGTGCTACGGTAAAGAAAGCTATAGTTACCTTAGCTGAAGGCCACAGTCTTGATCTATTTGATCAGGCTGGTAAAGTTTCAGCCTTGGCAGAAATAGAAACAAAAGCTGAATAATCAGGATGGATTAGGGATTTTCAATGGCAATAATAAGTAGAAAACCGCGAAATTCGTCGTTGCGTTTTCAAAGTTTTTTAGGTACAAGTGATATAACGCACGATAAACCTGAGCGTTCGCTTGTGGCTGGTTTACGCAGAAAAGGAGGCCGAAATGCCTATGGCCGTATTACGGTACGTCATAGGGGTGGCGGAGCGTTAACCAAATATCGTCTCGTTGATTTCAAACGAACTGTACGTGACGTTCCAGGTAAAGTTACTACTATTGAATATGATCCGAATCGTAATGTTCGTGTTGGATTAATTATATTCAAAAATGGCGCAAAGACGTACAATATTCTGCCAGATGGCATTCAGCTCGGAATGACTATCATGGCTGGCCAAGAAGCAGAAGTAAAAATAGGTAATTCTATGCCTCTTGGCAACATACCGGTGGGTTTTACCGTGTATAATATCGAAATCACGCCAGGTTCAGGTGGAAAGTTTGCGCGAAGTGCTGGTACATCTGCACAATTAATGGCAAAAGATGATTGCTATGCTACCCTAAAAATGCCTTCAAGTGAAATTCGCATGGTACCTTTAGACTGCTGGGCAACTATAGGTGTACTTGGCAACGCTGATTACAAAAACATTAGTTGGGGTAAAGCGGGACGCACTCGCTATCGTGGTTTTCGGCCTTCTGTTCGTGGTATGGCAATGAACCCTGTTGACCATCCACATGGTGGTGGTGAAGGACGTTCTAAATCGGGATCGCATCCGATGACTCCATGGGGTAAGGGTTGCAAGGGTACTAAGACCCGTGTACGTAAAAACCCTCTGATTTTAAAGAGACGTAAGGACAAATAGTTTAAACAGGTGAAAAGAAATTATGACAAGATCGGCTAAGAAGGGCCCGTATGTAGAGCCTTCGCTTCAGGATAAAGTTACTAAGTTAAGAGCGAGTGGCAAAAAAGAGGTAATTAAAACCTGGTCGCGAAGAAGTATGATAACTCCTGAGTTTGTTGGGTTGACCTTTGCAATACATAACGGAAAAAAATTTGTATCGGTATTTGTATCGGAAAATATGGTTGGACATTATCTTGGAGAATTTGCGCCGACGAGGACATTTAGGTTGCATAGTGGTCAACGGAAGGCTGGAGCTGAACAATCTACTTAAAAAAAGATTGCTTCTAGCCGATATTTTGGTAAACTATACAATTAATAATAAAATTAATTTAAAGTGTAACGTGAGGTTTCATCCATGAGACAGTTTGTCGCAAAAACAAAATATGTGCATTTTTCACCCTATAAATTGCGCCCTTTGGTTAATGCAATACGTGGGAAAGGTGCGGTATATGCGTTAAACGTGCTTAAGACTGCCACATTTAGGCGTGCGGTTCCCGTGCGTAAAATGATTGAGTCTGCAATAGCAAACGCTAAATATTTGCGCAATGTTGATGCAGACAAGCTTATAATTAAGGATTTGCGGGTTGATCAAGGCCCTATTTTTCGTTACTATAAGCCAGGAGCAATGGGACGTTCGAACATTCAGCGAAAACGGCTCAGTCATATGCGTGTTGTCTTAGAAAGTATTGAGGATAAAGAGGTTTAGTGTGGGACAGAAGGTTAATCCTATAGGATTTCGTGTAGGTGTATACAGAGATTGGGATTCTCGCTGGTTTGCCCGTGATTCTTACGGCAAACAGGTTTTAGAAGATATTAAGATTCGCAAGTATCTGGAGTCTGTTTTAGAGAATGCCGAAATTTCGCGTATAGAGATTGAAAAAGCCGGTGATAATGTTCGAGTAATTTTGCGTTCTGGTAGGCCTGGGGTCATCATAGGCAAGCGTGGACAGGAAATAGAGTCTTTGCGAAATGAATTGGCTTCCCGGTTGAATAAAAAAAATATCGATATAGCGGTGCAAGAAGTTAAACAGCCAGAACTTGATGCTGTATTAGTTGCCAAAAATATTGCGGCTCAGCTTGTAAAACGTGCGAGTTATAAAAAAGCAATGAAACGTGCAGCTGATTCTGCAATTCGTGCTGGTGCAAAAGGAATAAAAATCTGTTGTGCTGGACGTTTACAAGGTGCAGAAATCGCGCGTGATGAGTGGGCTATTGTGGGCTCTGTTCCTTTGCATACTTTACGTTCTGATATTGATTATGCTTTAGCTGAAGCGCTAACGACTTTTGGTGTTATCGGTGTACGTGTATGGATTTGTAAAGGTGAGTACCGACGAGCCTAGCCTTTAAGACGAGAGATTAAGCCATGTTGATGCCAAAAAAAACTAAATACAGAAAAGTTCAAAAGGGAAGGATGAGGGGGCTGTCTAAGGGAGCTCGTACTGTGATGTTTGGTGAGTATGGACTTCAAGCAGAAGAGCCTGCCTGGGTAACAGCACAACAGCTAGAAGCGGTACGTGTTACTTTATCTCGTAAATTAAAAAAAGAAGGTGGCTTCTTTTTACGTGCTTTCCCGGATAAACCGATAACCAAAAAGCCTGCCGAAACTCGTATGGGTAAGGGTAAGGGCGGAGTTGAAAAATGGGTAGCTGTTGTAAAACGCGGTCGTGTTATTTGCGAAATAGTTGGTGTTGATGAAACGGCGGCACGCGAGTTATTGAAATTGGCTGCATACAAGCTTCCTTTAAGAACGAAATTTGTAAAAAGGGACCAAGAGGTAACCCTGTAACGTGATGATGGGACATTAAACGATGAAAACACGTAAGTTAAAAGAAGAACTTAAGCAAGATAGCGAGAAAGTGTTGGCGGGCAAGCTTGATGCTGCTCGGCGAGAGTTGTTTCGACTAAAAATTAACGTTGCAACTGCACACGTTAAGGATTATTCCCAGTTTAAAAAGGGACGACGTACTATTGCTCGGATATTAACCTATTTGCGACAAAAAGCTTCTTTGTAAAGGACTGAAGAGGATGTTTCATGGTAAGTGAACAAAAAAGTGTAATTAGAAAAAAAATATTAACAGGAACCGTGATTTCTGATAAAATGCAGAAGACAGTTGTCGTTGAAGTTGAAAGAACGTTTAGACATCCTCTGTTTAATAAAACGGTACGTGTTAAGCGAAAATTTAAGGTACATGATGAACAGGGCCATGCAAAAGTTGGTGATATTGTAACCTTTTTTGAAGGTCGGCCGGTTTCTAAAACTAAGTATATGTACCTCGAGCGTATTATTGGTTCGTCATCATTGGGAAGCAAGTAGAGGTTAAGAGTTATGATCCAGAAAGAGAGTTATTTAGAAGTTGCCGATAATTCAGGAGCCAAGGAGCTTCAGTGTTTTCATTTGATTGGTAGCACGGGAAAGCGTTTTGCTTATTTGGGTGATACCATTATATGCTCTGTGAAAAAAGCAATTCCAGGTGGTTTGGTAAAAAAAGGTGACATTGTTACAGCTGTTATTGTTAGAACAAGAAAAGAATTTCAACGCGAAGATGGCAGTTATATTCGTTTTGGAGATAATGCAGCGGTTATCATTAAGGGTGGCGACAAGGATGATGCTATCGAACCTATTGCTTCTCGTATCTTTGGTCCAGTAGCACGTGAGATTAAGGATAAAGGATATTCCAGTATTGTGTCTAAAGCTCCAGAGGTTTTGTGAGAGGTTCATATGGAACGTATTAAAAAGGGTGATACCATTGTGGTTATCGCTGGAAGGGACAAAGGTAAGCGTAGCACGATTATCAAGATACATCCTACAGAGAGTAAAGCTTTAGTAAAGGATGTAAGCATGATAATACGTCACACTAAGCCGCGACGGCAAGGTGAGCAGGGTGGTATCAAACATCGTGAGAGTTATATACCTCTTTGTAAGATTATGCCTATTTGTGGCTCCTGTAATAAGCCGTGTCGGGTCAATAGTAAAATGTTGGACGAAGGCAAGCGTGTACGTTTGTGTAATATTTGTAAAGAGATATTTTGAGGTGAGAGGCGATAGGCTATGGAAAAGGCTCGGCTTGAGGAATTATACAGCACAACGATAAAGCCTCAATTACAAAAACAATTAGGCATTAAGAATGTAATGGAGGTGCCCAAAATTACTAAAGTTGTCCTAAACGTAGGTGTAAAGGATGCTGTTAGTGACAGTAAGGCCATACAAGGTGTATTTGAGATTGTGACAAAAATTTCTGGTCAGAATCCATTAAAAACCTTAGCAAAAAAATCTATTGCTGGATTTAAGCTTCGTGAAGGTATGCCTATTGGGGTTAAAGTTACTCTTCGTGGTCGAAGGATGTACGAATTTTTAGATAGATTAATTAATCTAGCCTTACCCAAAGTGCGAGATTTTCAGGGAGTTCCATCTAAGTTCGATGGGCGTGGGAATTATAATTTGGGAATCAAAGAATGGATCATTTTTCCTGAGGTTGATTATGATATTGGAAGTAAAATTCATGGCCTCAATATTACGATCCATACATCCGCTGGGACTGATGAGCGGGGGTTTGTGCTTTTAGAGAATTTTGGTATGCCATTTCGAAGAAAATAATTGAGGTAGCTAGTATGACAAGAAAAGCTTTAATTGAAAAATCAGAAAGGACGCCTAAATTTGCTGTGCGACAGAGAAATCGTTGTAAACTTTGTGGTAGACCACGTGGTTATATGCGATTTTTTATGATGTGTCGTCTTTGCTTCAGAAAGCATGCGTTAGCGGGTGTTCTTCCTGGCGTTAAGAAGACAAGTTGGTAGGTTGCTTTAGGCATTGAGAGGAACAAGAATGTCGATTGATACAATTGGTGATTTTTTGACAGTTATGCGCAACGGATTGCAACGGGCCAAATCATTTGTGGTAGTGCCCCATTCTGGTTTAAAGCAAGCTATACTGGAAACTTTGAAGGTTGAAGGCTTCATTCGTGATTATGCTGTTCTCAGTGAAGGCGATGTTAAAAAATTTCTTAAAATTTATCTGAAGTATGTTGAGGGTGAATCGGTTATTCATGAGATAGCACGAGTTAGCAGGCCTGGGTGTCGTCGTTATGCACAAGTTGTAACAAAAGGACGACATAAGATTAAGCCTGTAATTGGTGGGCTAGGTGTATCCATTGTGACAACAAGTCACGGTGTAATGACGCATAAGAAAGCAAAAGGTCTGGGTGTCGGTGGCGAAGTAATATGTACAGTATGGTAAGGACAAGATTATGTCAAAGATAGGAAGAAAACCGATATCTTGTGGTGACGTGCAGGTTCAAGTACAGAGTAATACCGTTACATACAAAGGTAAAAAAGCTTCTGGAACGTATGAATTACCTGATTTTGTTAAAGCAAATGTTGAAGATAAATCGTTAATTCTTGATGTGCCTGAAAAATTACGTGATCGAGATACCAATCGTTTTTGGGGTCTTCATCGTGCTCTTCTTGCCAACGCAATACATGGGGCTGATGTTGGATTTACAAAACAACTTCAAATAAATGGGTTAGGTTTCAAGGCTGCAGTGGCGGGAAATAAGGTTGTATTTACCATTGGGTATACTCATAAAATCGATTTAGTGTTGCCGAAAGATGTAACATTAGAAGTAGATAAAACCGGCCAATTATTAACCTTTAGGTCGCCCGACAGAAGAATGCTTGGTGAAATTTGTGATAAGGTGCGATCATTCAGACCGCCTGAACCTTACAAAGGTACTGGTATAAAGTATACAACTGAAGTGATTGTACGTAAGGCTGGTAAAACAAAGGCAACTTAATAATCATAATGGATAAACCGTGAGTGTAGAAAGAAAAATTAAGCAACGAACACAAAGACGCACGTTGCGAATCAGAAAAAATTTAATTAATGCCCAAGATTTACCGCGGGTAGCAGTATTTCGTAGTTTAAAGCATATTTATGCACAAATAATTGATGATGTTGCGCATAAGACTTTGGTTAGTTGTTCATCATTAGATTTAAATAATCTTAAGGGTGACAAAAAAAGTATCGCTCATCAGGTTGGAGCTGCTTTAGCTGATCGAGCCAAAAAGGCTGGCATTTCTGCGGTTATTTTTGATCGCGGGTGTTATTTGTATCATGGTAGAGTTCAATCGTTAGCCGATGGCTTACGAGAAGGCGGCATAAAAGTATAGCAATTTAATCTGATAGGAATTGAGTAATGCCAGAGAAAAAAACAAATGCACGTACGAGCGATTTTGTCGATGTTGTTGTTGATGTGAACCGAGTTACTAAGGTAACCAAAGGTGGTAAAAGGTTTTCTTTTGCAGCATTGGTTGTTTCAGGTGATAAAAAAGGTCGTGTTGGCATAGCATTGGGTAAAAGCCGTGAAGTTTCAACTGCTATTGCTAAGGCAACTAAACGTGCGCGTAAAAGTATGTTTACCGTAGCATTAAGGGGCGCAACAATACCATATCCAGTTGAAGGCCGTCATGGTGCTAGTCGTGTAGTTTTACGTTCAGCTTCAAAAGGTACTGGTGTAATTGCTGGAGGAGCTGTGCGTGCAGTGATGGAAGCGCTTGGCATAAAAGATGTTTTGAGCAAATCATTGAGATCGGAAAATCGACAAAATGTTGTTAAAGCAACATTGAACGCGTTGGCTAAGTTACGTTCAGCGCAAGATATTGCAAAACAAAGAGATAAAGCAAACGTACAAGAATTGGTAAAAGGTGCATAATGTTCCGTTTAGAGAAACTAAAATCTATTGTAAAAAAAAGAAAGACCATCGGTCGAGGTGGTGATCGAGGTGGTACATCTGGTCGCGGTGGTAAAGGACAAACAGCACGATCTGGTGGTAATCCGAGGATCGGATTTGAAGGCGGTCAGATGCCGTTGATACGTCGTTTGCCTAAGCGAGGGTTTAATAATTCGATCTTTAGAAATGAATTTGAGATCGTTAATTTAGATAACATAAATGCGTTGTTTGATGAAGGAACAACAGTTACCAAACAGGATCTTATCGCTAAAGGATTAGTCAAGAATAAAAAAGGGTTGGGAGGTAAAACTGTCACCCGAATCAAAATCTTGGCTCATGGTGGATTATCTAAAAAGTTAATTATTTGCGCTGATGCTTTTAGCAAGTCAGCTGAACAAGCAATTATTGATAAAGGTGGCCAGGCGCGTATAATTGAGGAGATTTGAAGTCGTGGTTTTGCTTAAAAATTTTCTTAACATTTTTTTTATCCCAGAATTAAGAAAAAAAGTGTTATTTACCTTTGGGGTTCTTGTTATTTATCGGTTGGGCAGCCAGATACCTGCAGTGGGTGTAAATACTAATGCTCTTATGCAGATGGTTGAGCAGGCAAAGGGTCTAGGAGGCTTGTTTGCTTATCTTGATTTGTTTTCTGGTGGTAGCTTGAGCCATTGTACGATTTTTGCTTTAGGAATCATGCCTTATATTACATCATCGATTATGATGCAAATGCTTGGCATGACCATTCCTTCTTTAGAGCAGTTGCTTAAAGAGGGTGAATATGGGCGAAAAATTATTAATCAATATACTAGGTATTTAGCCCTTGCTGTTGCTATCTTTCAAAGTTTTGCTTATGCCACGATGCTTGAACGAAGTGGACTTGCGTGGCATCCGGGGTGGGGGTTCCGCTTGACATTCATCTTCTCTTTAACGATATGTTCGATGTTTGTGATGTGGCTTGGAGAGCAGATATCGTTATTTGGTATTGGCAATGGCAGTTCGATGATCATTTTCGCTGGTATTGTCGCGCGTCTGCCAGTTGATATTCATAGGCTTTGGTTTGAAGTTTCGCAGGGATTTTTGGATTGGTGGGTTGCAATATTAGTACTTGCTCTCATTGTTTTTATCACAAGCTGTATTGTGTTCTTAGAACGTGGCGAAAGAAAAATACCTGTTCAATATGCAAGACGTGTTGTTGGACAAAGAGTTTATGGCGGTCAAAGTACGTATATTCCATTTAAAATAAATACTCCGGGTGTTATGCCAGTCATTTTTGCCGGGGCTGTGCTGAATGTTCCGAGATTTATTGTAGCAGCATTGGCATCGCGATTTGCTTTTTGTAGCTGGCTCAATGATCTTTTTTATCCTACAAGTATAACATCTTTGGTCCTGGACTTTTTTCTCATTATTTTCTTTTCATTCTTTTATACAGCTTTGATATATAATCCTGAAGAACTTGCTGAAAATATTAAAAAAAGCGGTGGATTCATTCCTGGAATTCGACCAGGTAAGAAAACGGCCGAATTTTTCAATTATATTTTAACGCGCATTGGGCTTATTGGGGCTGTCTATTTAGCATTGTTGGCTATTGCTCCTACCATTATTGCCCGTACTTTGGGAGTTGCACTGTCTCTTGGTGGCACTAGCATGTTAATTATGGTTGGTGTAGGTCTTGAGACTGCGGCTCAAATAGAATCATATCTTATTGAGCATAGATATGAAGGATTTTTGAGTTCAGGAAGAATGCGTGGGAGGTCGAGTCGATGAAAAATGGCAGTACTATCTACATTTTCATCGGACCGCCAGGTTCAGGAAAAGGAACGCTTGCTCAAGAATGCGTCCGAGAATTAGACTGGGTAGCGTTATCGACTGGTGCCTTGTGCCGTCAGCATATTAGTCAACAAACTGAAATTGGTAAACAAATAGATTTAATTATTAAATCTGGTAAACTTATTTCTGATGTGTTAGTTACATCGATGGTCGACGAGTGGCTATCAAAACAGGTTGGTAAAGTTAGAGGAATCATTTTAGATGGATATCCTCGAACTGAACAACAGGTAATGTTGTTATTTGATTTATTACATACTAAATACCCTGATGTACATCTACGTGTGGTGAAGTTTGACATTTCTGACGACATTGTTGTTAATCGGTTATCGGGTCGATTAATGTGTCAAAATAAAGAATGTCAGGCTGTGTATTCTACAGTACCTGGCGCTGGATTAGCGCCAAAAAAGGTTAATGTTTGTGATCGATGTTCGGGAACGTTGATGTCGCGTGTGGACGATAAGCCAGAGGTTATTCGTGATAGATTAATAGTGTATCATCAACACGATCCGTCAAGGCTCTTTGAACAAATGGGACAATCAGTTGAAATCATTGATGCTAACAAACCATTTAATGAAATTTTAAGTGACTTTATTCAACTGATTGAGCGTGCTTAGTATGATAGTACCAATATTAGATGATGTATCATTGACAAAGATGAAAACCGCAGGTCATTTATTGGCTGAAATTCTTGCAAGTATCGAAGCTAAAATAAGTGCTGGTATTTCGACATTAGAATTAGATTCTTTGATAGAAAAAAAGCTCGATGCGGCCAAGCTCATCCCTGGATCTAAGGGCTACATGGGTTACCGACATGCAACATGTATTTCTTTGAATGACGAGGTTGTTCATGGTATACCTGCAGCAAATAAGGTCATACAGGCGGGTGATGTTGTAAAGATTGATGTATGTGCATCGTATCAAGGATATTTTGCAGACATGGCTCGCACCTTTCTTGTTCCTCCTGTGAACCCAAATGTTCAACGATTTGTAAATGTTGCGCAAATGGCCTTAGATAAGGGAATTGATGAGGTTGTAATTGGCAATAAATTGTCTGATATTTCTGCTGCGATTCAGCAAGAAGTTGAGCGACATGGGTTTGGAGTTGTGCGTGATTTTGCGGGTCATGGAATAGGGAAATCGATGCATGAGGTGCCCGAAATTTTGAATTATGGTAGTCCTGGTAAAGGGCCAGTGTTAAGGCGAGGTATGGGCTTGGCATTGGAACCTATGATTACGATGAAGGGATATCGGGTATATATTGCTCCTGATGGATGGACAGTCAAAACGGTTGATGGCAGTTTGGCTGCCCATGTAGAGGACACGGTCATCATTGCAGATAATGGTCCTATGATAATAACGAGACTTGGCAGGGGATGAGTGAATGAAAACAAAAGTTCACAAGCAAAAAGAGGAAGTTATTCGTGTTGATGGCATTGTTAAAGAAACTTTGCCCAATGCGATGTTCCGCGTCGAGATAGAAGGTGGACATGAGGTATTGGGTCATGTGTCAGGCAAAATGCGCATGCACTATATCAAGATATTACCTGGAGATAAGGTTGCTCTTGAATTGTCTCCTTATGATTTGACAAGAGGAAGGATTGTATTACGTTATAAGAGTTAGCGCATACATTTTTTAGGGATATATCGATGAAGGTCCGAACATCAGTTAAGAAGATTTGTAGTTATTGCCGCATTATTAAACGCAAAGGTGTTGTACGCGTTATTTGTGAACGCGATGCACGACACAAGCAGCGTCAAGGATAACAAAATAGGCAAATAGAATAGGGATGATATGGCTCGTATAGAAGGTGTGAATTTACCAAGCAATAAGCGTATTGAGTACGGCTTGACGTATGTTTTTGGTATCGGTTTAAAAGCGTCACAAGATATTTTGCGTAAAGTAAAAATCAATTTTGATACTCGAGTCAAAGATTTGAGTGATGAAGAGATTGCCGCTATTCAAAAAGAGGTTTCAAATAATTATGTAAGCGAAGGTGAATTGCGTAAGGAAATTACGCTTAACATCAAGCGCTTGCAAGAAATTGGTTGTTACCGTGGTTTACGGCATAAGAGAGGCTTGCCTGTTCGCGGTCAGCGTACACGAACGAATGCGCGAACCCGCAAAGGTCCTCGCCGTGCTGGTTGTGCTATTGCGTTAAAACGTAAAGTAACTAAGAAGTAAGGTTGAAATAGTAAACTCTAAGCTATAGTGTTGAAGGGTACGATGGCGTACAAAAAGAAATCCAAAAAACATAAAGGGCATATTGATTCTGCTATTGCCCATGTTAAGTCTTCGTTTAATAATACTTTAGTCTCAGTAACAACCGTAGGTGGTGATGTTCTGATGGCCAGCAGTGCTGGTAAACTCGGATTCAAGGGCTCTCGTAAGGGGACGCCATTTGCTGCCTCCCAAGTTGGTGCAACATTGGCTAAAGAAATGAATATCCTCGGTATTAGAAATGTTGAAATGAATTTGTCTGGACCTGGGTCTGGAAGAGATTCTGTTGTACGTGCCTTTCAGGCTTCAGGATTAAATATTGCGGTGTTGCGTGACGTAACTCCATTACCTCATAATGGATGTCGCGCGCCCAAAAAGCGTAGAGTGTAAACTTTGCAATTCACATAGGATGATCCATGAATGAAAAACATAAAGGGCCAATGGATAAGAAGTCGACACCTTCTTTTGGTCAGCCAATGAAACATCCACGTAAGACGACTGAATATGGACGTCAGTTGGATGAGAAACAAAAAGTTAAAAACATGTATGGTATGCGGGAGCGGCAATTCAAGCGCTTTTTTAAAGATGCTGTGAAAAGTCGTGAAGGTGTTCCAGGTGAAATTCTGTTGAGTTTACTTGAGCGCCGGCTTGATAATACCGTGTATAGATTGAAAATGGCGACTACGAGAGCTCAAGCTAGACAGATTATAGTTCATGGTCATGTGCTTGTGAATGGAAAAAAACTATATTCGCCATCATATCTTGTTACAGTTGATGATGTAATTTCGTTCGCTGAAAATGTCTCTCAAAAAACAGTATTTGTAGAGAATGTCATTGATAAGCGGTTGAAAATGGGGATTAAGGTTCCTGAATGGCTTGAACTTGATAAAAAAGAACGTAAAGGGCGCGTTTTACGTTTACCTGTTCGTGCCGATATTCAGGTGCCAATTGAAGAACACTTAATTGTTGAATTGTATTCTAAATAAGACCGCCTTGCATAGAGGGGTATTTTTACGGTGTTTTGGGAGATTGCATGGAGAAAAGGGAATACCAGCCTTTAACTATACCGCGAATTACTTGGGATCCAAAATCCCTAACGGGTACATTTGGAGAGCTTGTAGCGCAGCCATTAGAGCCAGGTTTTGGCATGACATTTGGCAATGCCTTAAGGCGTGTTTTACTGGGAGGTGTCGAGGGTTCTGCCGTAACATCTGTAATTATTAAAGGTGTTAATAATGAGTTCTCTTCTGTTCCCGGCGTGCTTGAAGATACGATGCAGCTAATCCTTAATATAAAGCAGATTGTTATTCGCAATAAAGAGGGTAAAGCTGGTAAAATGTATCTTAAAGTTAAAGGTGAAGGAATTGCACGTGTTGCTGATATAAAAGTAGATGAGCATATAGAGCTTATTAATACTGATCATATTATTGCACATGTTGCTGCCGATGGCGATCTTGATATCGAATTTTTTGTTGAATCTGGTCGTGGTTATCGTCCTGCGCAATGGCCGACTGATAAATCTCTGCAAGATGATAATCGTATGTATTTGGATGCCATGTTTTCGCCTATTAAAAAGGTTACCTTTGACGTAGAAAAAACTCGTGTAGGTGGCGAAATTGATTATGATAAATTGATTTGTCGTATTTATACAGATGGATCAGAAAATCCAGTTGATGTACTTCATTATTCAGTTTCTGTTTTGCGTACTCAGCTTGAACATTTCTTGGCAAAACCAGAAATACCTTTCAATGATATTTCTCAACAGCCACAGCAAACTGCTGAGGAAAAGACGGTAGGATTGGATAAAATTGGCATTAAAGGCATAGCAGTTGATTTGTTGATTAAGCCAATTGAAGAATTAGAACTCTCAGTACGTGCGCATAATTGCCTTGTCAATGCAGGTGTGAAGCGCATTGTTGATCTCGTGAATTTGTCTGAAGATGATATTCTCAATATTAAGAATTTCGGACGTAAATCACTTGGAGAGGTTAAAGACAGTATGAAAGCATTTGGACTTTCATTTAATATGGATATTAAAGAGTCTGATATTGAGAAGGCTCTTGAAGGTCGTGTGACCAATAGCTAAAAGGTTGTTGTATTATGAGACATCAGAATGGTAGAAAAAAATTAAATTTAAAACCTGCGCATAAGCGGTCAATGATGCGTAATCAAGTTATCTTTTTGATTGATTATGGCCACATTGTGTCAACTAAGGCTCGTATCAAAGAGTTACGTAAGTTTGCTGAAAAACTAGTAACTATTGCTCGTGAAGGTAATTCCTTCAATGTACGCCGTCGAATTAATGCATTACTTCCCTATAAACAAGAAGCCGCATTAAAGTTAGTTAAGGAAGTTGCTCCACGTTATGTTAATCGACCTGGAGGATATACGCGTATTATTCCTATGGGCAAGCGAATGAGCGATACTGCTGAACTTGCACGCTTAGAGTGGGTATGAAAAATCTTGTGAGATTTTTCTCTTCACAAATTTATCAATTTAAGTTACTATTTCTAAGACATATATGAGCTTGATAGTAATCGGATATTTATTGTCCTAGAATGGGGGCCCATAGCTCAGCGGTCAGAGCAATCGGCTCATAACCGAGAGGTCCCAGGTTCAAATCCTGGTGGGCCCACCATCAAGGGTAGAACAGCTAGCCATGATGCTACATTGCACATAAGGATTGTATAATGAATGACCAGCTGCTTGCCTCCTTTATCGCTCTTGTGAATTTTGATCAAAAAATTCGTGCTCTTCAAGATGAACGCACTATGTTTTCTAGCTTGCGTGTTTCGATCGATAAACAAAAACTTTTATTAACACATGAACTTGAAGCAAGTAAAAACTTGGTGCACGATTTTAAAAAGGATGTAGATAAAAAAGAATTGGCGATGAAAATTCTTGATCAACAGGAAACTGAAAAAAAACGTCGTCTAGAAGTTGTAACGAGTGCTAAGGAATACACATCATTGAAATCCGAGATTAGTGTAATAAATGAACGGCAACATATAGATGAGCAAGCACTAATAGAGGCATGGGATGTACTGGATTCTGCACAAAAAAGATATGCCGCTGACCATGCAAATTTTCAAAAAAAAATTGACGAGCTTACGCAGCAGGCCCAAGAATTAGATCATAAAATTGAAACCGCGACACATGAAATTGATGAGCATGAAAAGCAGCGGTTAACGTTAGTTTCGTTAGTCCCATCTGAGTTGTTAGATAATTATGAGCATATGCGTGGTCAGGTCATTAATCCTGTTGTAAGGGTTATCAATAATAGTTGTAGTGCTTGTTTTTATCCCGTTCCGGCACATGATCTTGCAATCCTAAGAAAGGGCAAATTTTTGCCTTGTAAGAGTTGTTATCGTATTCTTTTTATAGAAGATTCTGCTTTTGAGTGAACTATGACTATCAACTGCTTAGAACAGGTATTTATCATATGCAACAGACTAACGTAACACCTAATGTTCATTATTTTAAGCTTTTTGTCGATGGTGCTTCTCGCAACAATCCTGGGCGTGCAGGTGTTGGTATTTATCTTTTGAAAGATGGGCAACCTGTCGTAAAGCAAGGTTTATTTGTTGGCATAAAGACGAATAACCAAGCAGAATATCTTGCGCTGCTTCTCGGGCTCTTGTTTGTAAAAGAACATATTAGTTCATCTGACATGTTACTTGTCATTTCTGATTCGGAGCTTATGGTCAAACAATTGAAGGGTATATATCGGGTTAAGAACCAGGATTTGCAGCACCTTAATCTGGTTGCTCGTAAGTTATTGGTATCATTGCATTTTGATATTAATCATGTGCCGCGTGAGGAAAATAGTGTGGCGGATAGTCTTGCAAATTTGGGCATTGATCGAGCTATTCGTGTACCCGAAACAATGTTAAAGATACTTCATGAATATGCAATATCATTATAAGTTTATAATATTTCATGTGTTTTGTTTTATATATTTTGGGGACGTTGATGCAAAAAGACATCAGAGGCAACAGTCACGTAATAGTAAGTCTGAGTTAGCAAAAGTTGTAGCGAATGATAAGATACGCAAATCTGAACAAAATAAATCAAATATTCAGCCAGATCAAGTCACTTTTCATCAAACTAATACCGATTCTTCTCTTTATATCGAAACACATCAATTAAAAAAAGTTATTCCACAAGATATATATTCTACTGATGTAACGGCTACAAAGTCTCGATCTATCCAAATCCGTGTATTACTTGCCGATACGCCAAGTCCAGCTCATTGGTCTATATTGTCTGAATCAGGGTTCTGGTTATTAGATCCGCGAAATCAAAAACGACGTATTTCAGTTGATGCCGCTTCAATGACTCTGTTGTGTCATACCGGTAGTATCTTTATCAATAATAGACGGTTGACGAGAAATGAAGTTGTGGTTAAGGCTAAAGAAGGCAATGTTATATTTGATGGGCGGACGTATCAAGGTTCATTGTACATTGTTTCTCACGGGGAAAAGACTCTGCTGATCAATTGTATAGATTTAGAAGATTATGTAGCCTGTGTTTTGTATTCTGAAGCTTGGCCGGGTTGGCCTCAAGAAATGAATAAAGTTCTTGCCATAGCTATTCGCAGCTATGGTGTTGCCATGATGCGGCAAGCAGCAGATAGTAAACGTATATATCATGTAAAAAATAATGTTGCGCATCAAGTGTATGCGGGAGTCCATGGAAACAAGCTTCTGCATGATGCCGTATTGCAAACGGGTGGCATTATTATGACATATAAAAATAAGCCGATAATCGCTATGTATGATGCTTGCTGTGGAGGGATAGTTACTGCTCGCATGAAGGGCATTAACTTTACTCAGGCTCCATACTTAGCACGCAAGACGTCGTGTACTTCATGCAAAACCTGTAAGATTTTTTCATGGACAGCAGAATTTGATAAAGGCGAACTGACAACATTGCTCAAGCGTCATATTCCTAAGCTATCGAGGATTAAATCTTTATATGTCTCAAAAAAAGACCCAGCAGGTCTGGTTCAGCAAGTAAGTATTAAAAGTGGACAAGGTTTTGTAAGCATCTCTGGCAAAAAAATGTATGGGTTGCCAAAGATAAAAAGCTTTTGCTATACAATAGAAAACACCCCTTCGAAAATTATTTTTAAAGGACGAGGGTATGGCCATCATGTTGGTCTTTGCCAATGGGGCGCCTGCCAAATGGTTCGTGATGGCACAGATTATAAAAGAACCTTGCATTTTTATTATCCCGGTGTAACATTTATGAAAATTGTTCGGTAGTATAGACAAAGGAAAGGGGAGTATTCATGCAAAAATCATTGTATTGCATTATTGCGTGTTTATCTATGAGCAAAGTTCGTAGTTTGGCTATGGATGAAAGTCATGAACTTTTCGGCAATCCAAGATGCCTCATGATTACCTCATTCCAGCGAACATCAGAGTTATATCCTTCACAATTATTTAGTATGATATATGACTTGTCGGAAAAAATTAAAAAAGACAAGCCAGTCGATATGCGAAAGCTTGAAAGACTCGTTGTACGACAGGTAATATTGTCATCTCAACAGCTAGTTAGGCAAGCTTCAGTTGCAAAAAAAGAGGGCACTGATACGATCCCTTTTTCTGAGTATAATTGTTAGCTGATGCGTAAAAACTAATTGCTTAACGTATTTGTTTTAGATTCGTAAGCATCGGCGTAGGGAAAGCATGATGGCTCAAGGAACTGATCATATTGTTGGTGGCGTGGCTACATGGTTGTTTTTTGCATATATTTTTCGCGCATATATTACTTCTCCCTTATTGTTATCGTCTCTACTTGTATGTGCGATAGCAGGTTCCCTTTTCCCCGATATTGATATAAAAAGCAAAGGGCAAAACTTTTTTTATGGGATAATGGCTCCTGCATATATTTTTTTATTCGCACGAGGCCAATGGGTACTATGTTTTTTAGTTGGCTTATGTGCTCTTGTGCCATTACTGACTCATCATAGAGGTTTATTTCATCGATGGTGGTTTATTTGTGTCTTTGCGAGTCTATGGGGATTTGCACTGATACATATGTTTCCCCATAATGTTTTTGATCTGGAGTTGGGAACATTATTTTTTATTCTTGGGGCACTATCTCATCTATGGTTAGATTTTGGATTTCGGAAAATCTTCTTTAATTTCCTCAAATAGGGTAAACCACTAGTTTGACTAGTGGACTCTCCAGGCTCGGCCTTTGCGTTAGTTTTAAAATGGATGATGTTGCGATATGCTGCCCTTCGGTGGTTTGATGATCACACAGAAGGAAAAAAATGACAACATCATCATACGAAAGTTTAAGCCATTCACGATGGGACTGCAAATACCCTGTGGTTTTTGTTCCCAAATATCGGAAGAAGGCAATATATGGGGAAAAAAGAGAATTTTTGCGTAGAATATTTCATGAACTTGCAGCTCAAAAAGGGTGCGAAATTATATCCGGCAGTCTGGTGTAGGATCATGTACATATGTTGATTCGTATACCTCCAAAATATTCTGTAGCAGAGATAGTTGGGTATATCAAAGGTAAAAGTGCGATAGCTGTGGCTAGGCAATTTAGCGGTCGTAAGCGAAACTTTAACGGTGAAAGTTTCTGGGCAAGAGGATATTCTGTATCAACAGTTGGTTATGACCAAGAAAATATCCATACCTATATCAAAAATCAGGAACAGCTTGATGGGGTTGGTTCTAATGAAGAGGGATTTTTTTAAAATTTGTTGACGTATAATTGAGTTGGATTAGAACTGGCAGTCTTTGAGACTGCTCACAGCCGTCAAGCCCTCGGCTTTAGCTGGTGCGTTATAACTTTATAAATTTTTACAACCAAACACGTTTTCACCAAGCACTGAATTATCACACACCAGATGCTATTTATGAATTAAAGACAATACCTACAAAGCAACAATTGTTTGAACAGTTTAAGTTATTGAATAAACCTATACTTGCGGAGGTTTCTATGATTTATAAATAAATCTATTTTTGTGTCTTGACAAAGGGGGTTACTTTATAACTAAAATAAGAGGTGAAATTAATCAATATGCTTTGCTTGCAAAAGAGCTAACAATGGCAATATAAATAAGTAAGTTAAAACTACCCCCGCTATAAACCAAAAAAATGTTTTTGATTGTACTAAAGGATTGCCCATACCCCAAATATTTACTATGAAGTATGTAACAGTAGTGATAACCGATATTAACAACAAATTAAAGATTTGTTTTTTTAATAAGATAAAATATGTCATGAAAGTCATTTATTCTTAAGGTAAGAATGGCAGTGCAGTAAAGAATGCTCCTACACTAAAAGAGGCGGTTTCCACAGCAGCAACTGCCGCTGCTACAGTACCTGCAGAAGAAACAACTGCTGTAGTCGCTAGCGCTGCGCCTTCTACCATGCCAGCTGATGCAGCTAAACCACCCGCAATAACTCCTGCAGCTACTTCTGCTGTTGCCCCACCTACTACTATCGCAGTTCCTGCGCCCGCTGCAACCGAACCTGCAGCAACTGTTGCTGCTGCTCCCGTTGCAAATGCAGCGGCTGCTCCTCCTGTAGCTACTACTGCTGTTGTTGCAGCAGCTGCTGCAGTCCCATAACATAGTGATTTAGTAGCCCAATAAGCAATTAAGCCAGATATAGGCCCGCCGCCATTGCCATGAACCATTGATTGAAGCCGATGCTCGCCATTGCTTAACCTAATGACTCTAATACGATTACCTTGCTCGATAAATGTCTTAAGTTGTTCAAAGCTCATACGCTTCAACAAAGGATCAATGAAATGGGATTTAACTATTTGTTCCTGTTTTCCATCAAAAACTCTGTATCCATTCTCATCACGGATTATTTGATGTACCATACCAAAACTTGAGAATGAAACAAGCATTACGAAACTGACGAATAGCTTATGTACATAGTTCATACAATAACCTTTAAATTATAAAAACAACAAAAAAATATTATAGTGACATCGAAAAAAAATGATGATTTTGGGCAATAATAGCCCTAGACTATAATAAAACTCCTTCTGTAATGATGGTTTAATTGTTAAAATTGAAGAGAGCCTAGTATGACTTGAGCTATAAGTCAACGATGGATTGAAAATTTTTTAAAATCCAAAAAATTTTTCAAAAGATTAGCGAGCACTAAGAATTCAATCTAAATAATTTAGTTGCATTTGCAGTTGTTCTACGTGAAACTTCTGCAAGGTCGATAGCTAATAATTCTGCAATATAGCGCGCGATTGTGGCAACTTCTGACGGATAATTCTTTTTGCCACGCATATGTTGAGGTGGTAAATACGGTGAATCGGTTTCTAGTACTATATGATCCAATCCAACTGCTCTGACAATTTCACGTAAGCGATCATTTTTTGGATAGGTTATTGTGCCCGGTATTCCGATGTAAAATCCCAAGCTGATCACGTACTGTGCAAAATTGAGATCTTCTGAAAAACAATGAAATACACCTCGGGGTCTCTCATTTTTGTATTCATCTATTATCTTCAAGGTATCATCAGCTGCATCCCTGGTGTGAATAATAATTGCTCGATCATGTTCTAATGCGAGTTCGATTTGAGCTTTGAATGAATCTTTTTGTCGTTCAGCAATATAATCTGGATAATGATAATCGAGCCCGCATTCACCAATAGCTACAATTTTGTTGTTATTTTTTATTAATGGAACAAGTTCATTTAAATCATCTGTCCAGGTTGCAGTGCAATCATGTGGAAATAGTCCTACAGATGCGAATACTAGATCAAAATGGTTTGAAAGCAAGCTGCAATTTATGCTTTCATGATGTGAAGTACTTCCAATAGTGACAAGTATTTTTACATCAGCATGTGAAGCATCTGCTATGATCTGTTCAGCTTTTTCATAGTCATATTGCGTAAATGGTTTATTGATATTATCATCGATGATCATAGGTATATGGCAATGAGTATCAATGAGCATAATAGGCCTTTCATTAAGGTTTTTACAACTTTTAGTTTGACAAATCTGCAAATAGAATTACTCTATAAAACAAGTATAAAGAAGTTTTTGAAGAGAGTTGAGTGATGTGAAATTAGCAGTGTCGTAACTATAGTAATTTTAGAGGAGTATCAATGAATAAAAATGAGCTGGTAGCCGCGTTAAGCGACGAAACCACTTTCAGTAAAAAGGACGTGCTTCGTGTTTTAGATTCTTTGACACGAATTATCGAACGTACACTCAAAAAAGGAGAAAAAGTTTCTATTACAGGTTTTGGTAGCTTCTGGCTTTCATGCCGTCCTGAGCGTAATGGCATTAACCCTGCAACAAAAGAGCGCATCAAATTGCCTCGCATCAATGTTCCAAGGTTTAAGCCAGGCAAAAATCTTAGGAAAGAAGTTAGATCGATCCGTATAGGTTAGCTAAAGGCGTACCTCGGAAAAAAATTCCTAATTCAGGGCCGCATCACTTTGGTGCGGCTTTTCTATTGGTTTTGCAAAAAAGCGTTTTTTTCTGTACTATAACGAGTGCAGGAATAAACGCTATTTTTACATTAAGTGCGGAGTTACTATGATTAATTTAACCAGGTTACGTGAAGAGCCTCAACGAGTGTTTGCACTTATTAAGAAAAAAGAACCTAATTTTGATATACAACGCCTTCATGAACTTGACGGAAAAGTTCGTGAGGTTCTTTCTGAGGTAGAATCTTTAAGACAAAAGAAAAATGAGCTTGCGCAAGCTGGAAAAAGCGGTGTTACTCAAGAACTCCGTGATCAATCGATTGCTATCGGTAAAGAGCTTAAAAATAAAGAGCAGCTGCTTGAAGCCGTTCAAAAAGAATTTGATCTTATGTATCTAGGCTGTCCCAATATCCCCTTTGAGGATGTACCTGAAGGTAATAAGGCTGAGAATGTTACGGTAAAAATGGTTGGGGAAAAACCAGAATTTTCGTTTACGATAAAAAATCATCTAGAATTAGGTGAAGCTCTCGGATGGCTCGATTTTGAGGCTGGAGCACGTATGAGCGGTAGCCAGTTTGCTATGTACAAGGGCATGGGTGCTCAATTGGTCTATGCCTTGACGCGATTCATGCTAAAGAACAATATGAAACACGGCTTTGAAATAATGCTGCCACCTTGTGTTACCAATGAAATATCATTGCTTGTTGCAAGTAATTTTCCAAAATTTCGAGACAATGTATATGAGATTCCTGCGGATCATCTCTATTTATCTCCAACTGCAGAAGTTGTACTCACTAACTTATATCGTGAGCATATATTTGGGGATAACCAATTGCCAAAGCGTATGACATCTTGGACTAGTTGTTTTAGACGAGAAGCCGGTGGCTATGGCGCGACTGAGCGCGGTCTTATAAGGATTCATCAATTTGAAAAAGTGGAGATTTATACACTCTGTGAGCCTGAACAGGCGCAGCAAGAACATGATCGCATGGTTGCATGTGCTGAAGATATTTTAAAACAACTTGGCTTGCATTACCGTATAAGTTTGTTAGCGGCTCAGGATTGTTCATTCCCATCTGCAAAAACCTATGATATTGAAGTATGGTTGCCGGGGCAAAATAGTTATTACGAAGTATCTTCATCCAGTAACTGTACAGATTTTCAAGCACGTAGGGGATCGATACGCTACAAAAAAAGTGGAATGAAGAAGCCAGAACTTGTTTACACACTTAATACATCCTCTTTGGCTGTGCCCCGTCTCATGGTAGCGTTACTTGAGACATATCAGCAGGAAGATGGATCTGTTGTATTACCAGAAGTGTTGAACCAATTTATGCTTTAAGTGCTTATGTTATCAAAAGAGATTCTTAAAAAAATTGCTGAAATTGAGATTCATACCCGTCGCATAATGAGTAATACGCTGATGGGTGATAGTCGGTCTGCTCAAAAAGGCTCGGGTTTTGAATTCAATCAAATTCGTGAGTATCAGATGGGTGATGATGTCAGGTTTATTGATTGGCGTGCCTCTGCCCGCTCGAATAAACTTCTTGTAAAAGAATATATTGAAGAACGTAACCGTACTATCATGATCATTCTGGATATTTCACGATCGACGCAATTTACCTCCGACTTGTCGAGTAATGCCGACATTTTAAAACAGGTAGCTGCTGTACTTGCATTTGTTTCCGGTTACAGCAAAGACCGGGTTGGGCTAATTTTATATTCAGAGACAGTAGAATGTTTTGTACCTCCAGCTATGGGACATACTCATGTCCATGAAATTATAAAGCATATTTTTTCTCATGAGGCAAGATCTAAAAAAACCTACGGAGCTGCAGCACTTGATCGTTTAAAACAAATGAAAAATCGCAAAGCCGTGGTTTTTATTCTGTCTGATTGCATTGATGATAGCTTAGGTGCAGCTCTAAAATTAGCCTCCCGTGTATACGAGATAGTTTTGATTCGGTGTCTTGACGCAGTTGAGCGTGATCTGCCTAATGCAGGATTTTTACCTGTAATTGATCCTGAAACTGGTAAAAGCTGTGTGCTGGATACTCGCTCCAAACAACGTATGGGGATTCGGGCATATCTTGAAGAAAGAGCTTTAGAGCAGCGTAAATTATATTCAAAATATAGTCTAGATTGTCTTGACCTTACCAATAATGAAACTTTTATTGACGAAGTTGTTAGATTCTTTCGTCGTCGCATGACATACTAGGGGACATCTATGAGTACACCGCGCATGGATGAGTTTTATGATATTTATGGGATTTGGCATATACCTTGGTGGCAAAGAACAGTTGTCAAAAATGTTGTTTGGGCACTAGCCATAATTTTACTTATGACATTGATTATTTTTCTTGTAAAAAAATTTTCAAAAAGAAAAATAAAACTATCGGCTTGTGATGTTGCTTTAAGAGATTTGGCCTCATTAGGAACTTCTGATATACTTAATGAGCATAAATCGCGGGTTTTTTATTCTCGATTAACAGAGACTATAAAAAAATATCTAGTTAGTCGTTATGGTTTTGATATATATGGCAAGACTGATAAAGAGGTTCTAACTTATTTAGATGATCAGGTTACATTTCCCCGAGACTTATTGCCAGTGCTTCAGGAGATTTTGAGCCATGCAAGTGCTATTAAGTTTGCGAATGTTTCGGGAGTTGTAGAACAGATGGAGAAAGATCTTGCCTTAAGTGTGCGATTAATAAAAGAAACGATGCCATTGCCATCTCGATAATTGCATTGTATGCATAGAGGGACTTAGGTGCAATTTGTAATGTCTGATCCAATATGTTCATTTTATATACATTGGCCGTTTTGTCGCACTCGATGCTCATATTGCCCTTTTATTGCGCTGGCTTGT
Source organism: bacterium (assembly GCA_021818945.1). Classification (GTDB taxonomy): domain Bacteria; phylum Babelota; class Babeliae; order Babelales; family Vermiphilaceae; genus JAKASV01. The sequence goes on from JAKASV010000003.1 coordinate 47,631, forward strand.
CATGATGAATATATGGAGCGATATTATCATGCTTTGATAGCAGAAATTGGCTTATTTGCGGATAAAAATAAGGGTTGTTCTCTTTCTACTTTGTATATTGGGGGAGGGACACCGAGCACCTGGCCAGACAACTTACTACTTGACACGTCTGGTAAAATTATAAGTGTATTTTGTACAGAGCGACTTCAAGAAGTTACCATAGAAGTTAATCCCGGTACAGTGCGGCGTGAACAGTTAGTTTTGTGGCGACGATGCGGGATTAATAGACTTAGTATAGGTGTTCAGTATGCAGATCCAGAGGTATTGGCCTTACTCAATAGGTTTCAATCACCGCAAGAAGTACAGGAGCTGCTTTTTAGTGCCTCCGCAGAGTTTGACAATATTTCTGTCGATCTTATGCTTGGCTTACCTGGCGTTACTGATGTATGTTGGAAACGTTTTATTAACGAGGTTGTAACATGGCCTATCACTCATATTTCTCTTTACTGTCTGATGGTCCATGAACATACGCCATTTTTTTATAAAGTCGAACGTGGTGAAATTAGTTTGCCGGATGAAGAGTTGGTTGCTGATTTATATTGTTGGTCCATAGAATTTTTAGCTATGCATGGGTTTATGCAATATGAAGTGTCAAATTTTGCACGTCAAGGTTATGAGTCTCAGCATAATACTGTCTATTGGGACAGAAAACCTTATAAAGGGTTTGGGCTTGGGGCCTGTTCCTTTGACGGGGATCGGCGCTTTATGAATGAGCAGAACCTTTTGCAGTATATACAGATGCTTGAACAAGGTAAAAATCCTACTATGTTTTTTGAGCAATTAAGCAAGGATGATGTTCGACTAGAAAAGATAATGCTTGGACTGCGAAGATCTGTCGGAATCCGCTATGAATTAGTAACTGAAGGTTTATCGTCGGATAAACGATCTGAAATTGAATCGAAAGTTCAACAATTATGTGCATCTGGTTTACTGCAGATCTTAGACGGAGTTGTTAAACTTACTCATGCTGGCTTTGTGGTAGAACAAGAACTAATAGCAGAGCTAGCATAGGTTTTTTGTCAAGGTAATGAGATGTATTTAGGTGTGGTATTTTTTTCTTTTTTTATTTTTAGATGCGATGGAGTACTCTATGGCAAAACATGTGGGCGTTAAACTTCCTGATGATTTGATAAAAGTTTTAAAAAGTGGTCGTACAGTAGGGGTATTATCAACTTTTTCTGAAAAAGGATTACCCCATACTACGCCGATTCAATGTGTATACCCTAAAGGTCTTGAGAGTATTTTGATTTCGATCCATAAGGATCATACTGGTTATCATAATATGGTATGGCAAAAGAAAGTTATGATGTGCTTTATGGACGAAGGAAACGTTGCCTACAGTGTTTTGGCTCGTTCAGGTGTTGTACGTGCGCCTTCATTAGTCCATCCATTAATGAATGTTGTTCGCCTTGATATCATAGATATTAAAAGCGATCGATCTGTTCTGGTAAAAGTGGACAAAGGTATTCAATGGAGTTATACATCACCGGATGCGGAAGAACTTTCAAAGGCATTACTCAATGAATTGAAAGAATTGGCCGAAACATTATAAAATTGAAAAATGGTAGTATTACAGCTCATAAGGAGTTATTATGTGTAGGCTAGTATGGAGCATATTATTGGGTGTATGTGGAATATCGTGTGCGATCATGTATGGAGCGCAGCCAGACATAAATCCTGTACCAAAGGCTTTGGAGCGGGCAAGGTCTAGTCTGCCCATGGGTACGGGTGTCCAAGCTCAAACTATGTTACCAGCAAGTGTGGCTACTTCAAAAAAAGAACAGGTTGCAATGCCTGGCGCTCCTGCCCTTCCTCCAACAAAAGAGCTGGCTTTCGAACCTCAAAAATCATTTGTTAATACCGTAACTGGGCGAACACAGATTGCTATGCCTGTGGTTAGCCCAGCGATAACGCCTACTGCACCTTCTGTCCCAAGCACACCTACGCAAGCGGCAGCAGTACCTGAAGAAATTAAAAGTATTGATACAATGGATCTTGAGCAGCCTGAAGGTAATTGGCTTACCAAGAGGATCTGGTGGGAACATGCTAAGGATAAGTACAAAGAATGCCGCGAGGTATTTGAGAAGATATTTGCTTCGCGCATGACTTTTTTAGAGCATCGAGCAGAAATTGAGAAAACGACGTTTGGCCCCTTTTATAGAGAAATTGGTCTTGAACAAGCAGAAGTGCAAGAGGTATTAACCTCGTTAATCGACTATATAGAGCAAGAGCGTGAAGAAACTGGCTATTTAGATGAAAAAGTACGTGCATATCGTGATAAGATTTCTGCAGCAAAAAAGGATTTGGAGCAATTAAAGCTGGATATCGATACAATAAATAATATTGATATTGCGATAGATAAAGCAATAAATACCTTGAGCAGCAAAATTAATGAAGCTCATCGCTTTGAACAATCTGCTTGGGATGAATTTGAAGCTATTGCTCATGAATTGAGTGATAAAAGAGCATATGAGCGATACTATGTTATTGATGGCATCCATAAAAATTTAAAAGAACTTCAAAAGTATATTGAAGGCGAATTTACAACTTATTTTAATCAGCTAATTCAACAGGCAACAGATAAAACTGAACGGGCGAAAAAGGAAATAAAAACTCTTAAGGAGCAGGACATAGATCTTCAAGAACAAGCTAGTCTGCTCGTTTCTGAAGAGCAAGCAAAAGAGGATGAGCAATCCAGGCGAGAGGCCCAAAAAGCCGCGGAAGAAGCCAAAAAAGCAGCTGAGGCGGCAAAGGTTACATTTCTTTGCAAAATATGGAACAGTTTAATAGGTGGATTGAAGAACTTATGGAACCTTATCTTTGGCTGGTGGCTATTTAAGCTATAAAATAAGGCCAAAAAATTTATGCAAAAAGTTTGATAAGCTGCCTTACATATGATACAATTACTATCATATTGACGATTGACATGCCGAAGTGGTGAAATTGGCAGACACGCAGCCTTGAGGTGGCTGTGGGAGAAATCCTGTAGGGGTTCGAGTCCCCTCTTCGGCACCATTTAATTGATGAAATTGGTAAAAGCATAGTTGTTTTCAAAAAGGCAGTAGAGAAGGGTTATTTTATGAATTTAACTAGTAGCAGATTTAATGTAATGTCCTTTGGATTCTGGGTTCTTCTGGCAATTGGGTGTATTGTTATACTCTATCCACTTCGCGAAAAATTACGATTTGGAATTGATCTTGTAGGTGGGACCTACATAACCCTCGAGGTACAAACTGATAAAGCAGTCGAAGCAATGCTCGCTGAAAAAATGCAGGCATTATCTGACAAACTGAGAAAATCAAAATTACCATTACCTACCACTAAAGAAGTAAAAAATGAAACTTTGATTTTAACATTTGATAATCTTGATGCTCTTCAGGCTGTAGCATCTTCTTTAACGCTCTCTGAACCACAACTTAAGCAAACTGTTGAAGGTACGACCTTAAAACTTCAGTTTGAGGAAAAATTCGCCAAGCGAATAAAAGAAGAGGCGGTTCGCAATGATATTGATGTTCTCCATTCACGTCTTAACACGTTGAATGTTGAAGAAACACCAATCACCAAACGTGGTGAAAAAAATATTGTTGTAGAATTGCCAGGCATTGATGATCCTCAAAAAGCTAAAGCGATGATCGGTAAAGTAGCCAAGCTTGAATTTAAGCTCGTTGAACGTGCAGGCGCTAGCCGTGAAGACATTTTATATGAGCTTGAAGGTCAAGAGCTTCCTCCAGATAAAGAAATTCTGCAGGGAAAAGAAGGTCAATTTTACTTATTGTCAAAGTATACTGACATTACCGGTAAATTACTCAAAGAGGCCAAGGCTGGGCTAGGTGGGCACACAGGTGTTGAACCCGTAGTGAAGTTCCAATTTAACGATGCTGGCTCTGAAAAATTTTATGAATTAACACGTAAAAATTTTGGCAAACAGCTGGCTATTGTGTTGGATGGCCAAGTACTTCTTGCACCTACGATCCAGCAAGCTTTAAAAGGTAGTGGTGAAATTACAGGAATGGGTTCTGCAGATGCTTGCAAAGAATTGGCAGTTTTACTTAAGTCCGGAGCATTCGCTGCACCGGTTACTTTTGAAGAAGAACGTCAGATCGGGCCATCACTTGGTTCAGAATTGATCCGCAAAGGCTTGCTTTCATGCCTGATCGGGTTGCTTTTATTACTGATCTTTGCAATATTTTTCTATAAATTGTCGGGTGTTTTGACGTTCATTGCTTTGCTCTACAATCTCTTGCTGATCTTGGTTGGCATGTACTGGTTAGGTGCGACATTAACTATGCCAGGTATTGCCGGTTTAGTTTTGACCGTCGGTATGGCTATTGACTGTTCGATCTTGATTTATGAACGAATTCGAGAAGAGTTAGGCGCTGGTGTAACTGTCAAAAAAGCAGTAAATAATGGTTTTTCAGATGCCTTAGTTGTTATTCTCGATTCTAATATTACTCATTTACTAACAGCTATTGTGCTGTATAAATTTGGTACTGGACCAATTCAAGGATTTGCCGTAACATGGATGCTCGGTACTCTTGCAACCTTAATTACGGGCTTGACCTTCTTGCGAACTATGTTTAACTTTATCCTGGACTTCTTTAATGTTCAAAAATTGAGCATTTAACATTTGGATGGCGGCGTAGCTCAGCTGGTTAGAGCGGCGGAATCATAATCCGTAGGTCCGGGGTTCAAGTCCCTGCGCCGCCACCAATTAGAAACAAAAAAAGAGATGAAGATTAAAGATCTTGTAAATGTTCCCAATGTTCTTACGTTGATTCGGCTGATAGTATCTCCTATCATGTTGCCTGTTCTGCTTGTGTATCTGTTGCCGTGGAATATTTTTTGGCTAAATGGTCTTTTAGCTTGTTTGTTTGTCTTGTTTAGCATAACTGATTTTTTTGATGGATATCTAGCCCGTCGCTATGCACAGGTCAGTTCTTTCGGCCGTTTTCTAGATCCGATAGCAGATAAGTTTCTTATTTTTTCTACATTAGTAGCGTTACTTGCTATCAACAAAATTTTTTTTGTGTGGGTGCTTATTTTAATTGGTCGTGAATTTTTTGTTCTTGGCTTACGCCAGATTGCGTTGGAGAATAATCTCTCAATCCATGTATCATGGTTTGGCAAGATCAAGACAATGTTTCAGTTGCTTTATCTTACTGTTCTAATTCTTAATCCCTATCATTCATTTGAAAGAACAGGTCTGAGTAGATTTGTGAAAGATATGTATTATGCACCAGGTTGGAGTGCCATTGAAGCGCTGCTTATGGTTGCTGCTGTTTCTATGGCTATCATTTCTGCCCAACGTTACTATCATGCGTTTGTTGTACTATATCTGCAGAAAAAACATACATAGTTAATCAATTAAAACTATTTTTTTATGAGACTTTTACGAGAAAATCTTTTAGCCGTTCGCAGTAGCCCCATTCGTTATCATACCACCCAAAAACTTGGGCCATATGGCCTTGGGCGACTGTCAAAAGGCTGTCAATAATAACTGAATAGGGGTTATTAGAATAATCGCTAGAAACGAGTGGCTCTTCCGTGTAAGCCATAATTGCTGAGAATTTTTCTTGAGCTGCTTTCTTTAGAGCGTTGTTAACGATTTCTGAGGTTAGTTCTTGTCCACTAGTAAAGACTAAATCAATAATCGAGACTTTAGCAACGGGAACACGTAATGCCATGCCACTGAATCGACACCCCATGCCTGGTAATACTGCATCCACCACTGAGCAGACGCCTGTGGTTGTGGGAATAATATTAAGGGCGGCTGCGCGCGATCGTCGTGGATCATCAGCTCCAATGTCCAGCAGTACCTGTGTATTTGTATATGCATGAACAGTAGTCATAATACATTGTTTAATAGTAAAGGCTTGGTCGAGTGCTTTGAGCATAGGTACCAGTGCATTGGTTGTACAACTTCCTAGCGATACAATGCGATCTTTTTTGGGATCAAATGCCTCATCATTGATGCCAGGGACTATGATGACATCAGGATTATGTGCTGGGGCCGTAATCAATATATGCCGTGCGCCCGCAGTTTCTATATGGAGCAAGGCTTTTTCTCGTTTGGTAAAATGCCCTGAAGCATCAACTACCCAATCTATGGAGCGCTTGGACCATTGAATTTGTTTAGGATCAAGTTCTGCAATGATTTCTATTTTTGAATCATTGATATGCAGAATATTGTCTTCTATATGTACATCGCCCGGATACATGCCCATAAGAGTATCATATTTAAAAGTATGAGCTACTTGGGCTATTGGGCCCTTGCCAATATTTATAGTTGCTACTTCTATTTTTTTCGATGCTTGAGGATCTTGTAAAATAGTTCGCAAAAACGTTTTGCCAATGCGGCCGAATCCATTTATTGCTATACGCATCTTGATTCCTCAGTAAAATGGTGCTGACAAACAGTGTATAACAAATAATGTATCATGAAGCATGTGTAAAAGCCAAGATTCGTGCGCAGTTATTCCTGCTTGGTATGGTACCATGATTGTACGGTTATCAAATCTTGTTCCTCTTCTTGTTCTGAAATTGCAGGTAATTCTAAAAGAAGGGGAATATGTGCCATACGTGGATCAAGTACGAACTGCTTGAGGGCCTCAACACCAATAGTGCCGCTACCCATGCGGCAATGAATGTCATGGCGAGATCCTACCATGCTTTGTGTATCATTAATATGAATTAACGTGATACGATCAAAACCTAAGACTTGCCCAATCGCTTGAATGTACTCTTTGCGAGCACGCTCATCAGCCAGATTGTAACCAAATGCATAGGCATGTGCCGTATCTACGCAAAAACCAAGTCGTTCTGGATTGTCTAATTTGTTTTTGATGTTTTGCAAATCAGCTATATCTCCGCCAATTGAAGGAGAGGCAAAAGCGACATTTTCCACAACAAACTGAAGTGTTGTACTAGATCTGATTATCGAATTAAGTGCCCTTGCGATCGCATCAATGCCGGCTCTATAGTCTGATGTTGCGCCAGGGTGGATTATCATATGAGTAAATCCTAGTTTTTCTGCCCAGTAGATTTCTTGTTTGAGTGCAGGGTGATTATTGACTGTTGGGTCTGCCAGGTTAATACGATATGAGCCATGTACAAATAGGTGCGGGTAATGTTGGCAAGCGGTACGGAAACTGGCAAGTTCCTCTTTATTAACAACAATCATGTTGCCTGATTGTTGTCGTAAAAAGCACTGAAAAAATGGGAGATTTAAACGCAGGGCTTTTTCAATCAGGTCATGAAGAGATTGATTGCTTCGTAGATGTAGTCCAATGACGTGATTCATCATATTCCTAGATGCTGCTTTAGAGTATCTGTGTCAATATAAGGAATCAGTAATTTTGCAAACTCTTTTTTGATCCGCGACAGTCCCTTTTGGGTATCAGATTCAAACCTAAGACTAATGACCGGTTGAGTATTAGAAGCACGCGCCAGACCCCAGCCATATGGTGTAACGATACGAATACCATCAATGGTGATAAGCGTTGTTTGAGGTTGATGTTCATAATAGGTTGTGATCGTTGCTATCATTTCGGGAATTTTGGAGCAATCACAGGGTATTCTAATTGACGGAGAACTTTGCAACGGTGGGAATAGATTGACAAGGTCACTCAATGTTTCATTGCTCATATGTATCTGTTCTATCAGGCGTAAAGCAGCATATATGCCATCATCAAATCCGAAGTATCTATCTGCAAAAGTAAAATGGCAGCTTAGTTCACCGCCCAATAACCCGTGTTCTTTTTTTAGTGCTGCTTTGATACTGGCATGGCCTGTAGGGACCATACAACAACGGCCGTTCCAGCAATCTATCAAATGCAATAAAGCAGATGAACTTGTTACATCACATACGATTGTTGCTCCTGGATTACTATGGATAATAGGTTTTGCCATAAGAGCAAGAAGTTTATCTCCTGGGATCAGGTATCCTTCTGTAGTCATAGCTCCAACCCTGTCTGCATCACCATCAAAGCCAAGACCAAGTTTGCATGAAGTTGTAGAAAGTACATGCTTGACCTGTTGCATATTTTTTTCGATTGTAGGATCAGCCTCGTGGTTTGGGTAGGTACCATCGATGTCGGCGAATAAAATGATGGTATTTTTCCACGCTAATTCCTGTACCAAATCTGGGATGACGGTGCCGGCTACCCCATTGCCACAATCCATAACTATAGGCATATCTAAGCCTTTAAGATGAGCAAAATGCTCTGTAAGCCACCCAATATAAGATTTGTGGATTGGTTGATTGGTTATTGTTCCATTTTTGTCAGCTTTGATGTGTGCATTTTTTTTGTATAGTGTGCGAATGTCTCTTAGTTGATCACCTGATACTGATTCTTTGCCTAGGCATAATTTGAATCCATTATATTCTTTTGGATTGTGTGATGCAGTAATCATGATACCAGCTTGAGCTGGCGTTGTATGTAGGCTGAAATAAAGAGCTGGTGTAGGACAGGTGCCGAGAAATATGACATTGAGGCCTGCATCTGTCAGAGCTTTGCATACCTGGTCCTTAATTGCAGGAGAATGGGTGCGGCCATCCATGCCAACGGCAACTAAATGTAGATCAGGTTTTCTTTGCAAAAAATATGCTGTTATTGCACATGCAAGGTCATAAGTAGCATCAATCGGAATTTCTTGCCCTATAATGCCACGAATATCATATTCGCGAAAAGCGCTGTCACTGATAGTCATTGTTTCCTTTTATTCCTTTGGTGTTACTGGTGCCTTAACTATACTAATGTTAGAATAAACCATCTTGTGGTAAAGACAATAGGGTGAGGGCTACGATGATTCCGTTAAAATTACAGCTAAAAAATTTCTTGAGTTATGGGTCTGATATTCAGACTGTTGATTTTACTTCCCATTCACTTATCTGCTTATCCGGCAAAAATGGTCATGGCAAATCGGCTTTACTTGATGCCATGACCTGGGCTTTATGGGGCCAGGGCCGAAAAATTGCTGGTGTTGCAAAATCTGATGATAACTTGATACGCATTGGGCAAACGCATATGATGGTTGCATTGCAATTTATCTGCAATGGCCAAGAATATCGAGTAAGGCGAGAATATACAAAAAGTTCCAATAAACCTTATGTAACACTCGATGTCGGCGTATTCGATTCTATACGCAATTCGTTTGTTCCCATTGGGGGTAAATCAATACGTTCAAATCAAGCTGCTTTAGAACAAATTATTCATCTTGATTTTGAGACGTTCTGTAATTCTGCTTTTTTGCGTCAAGGGCAATCAAATGAATTTTCAAAAAAATCGCCTAAAGAGCGCAAAGAAATCTTAGCTTCTATTCTGGGGCTTGATCAATATGAATCAATTCGGTTGTTAGCCTCTGAACGAGCTCGCACTGCAGCGACAAGCCGCATCAGTCTCCAAGCTATTCTTGACCGAATGGTTCAGGATGTTGGGCAGATAAAGACGATTGATGAATGCTTACATGTGCTCGATGAAAAATTTAAAGAGGTAGCTGAGCAGGAGCATGCTTTGGGTATGCAAGAGCAAGATCTTGTAGTGCGAAGACAAGAATTGCAGTCAATTAAGCAGCAGTACCATGTGACGACCTTGCAACAAAACGAATTAAAAAAAACTGAGCAAGAATTGCGTAAAACACTGATAGAGCAGTCAAAAAGATGGAGAACTATCCATGCACAGTATCTAAAGGGTTACGATTATCGAGAGCTTGAACTTAAAAAGAAGCAGATTATTGATCAAATCCGGCGTCATCAAGCTGTTATGCGTGAAAGTTTACAGCATAAGGAACAGTATTTGCTGCAAAAAGAACGAGTCACTCGTTTTGAAGTAGAACATGCCCAAAAAATACATGCATCAATTCAAGATCATACAATCAAGCTTGAACGTATTAAAATTGAAATGGAACATTTCAAAGAGACCATAGTTAGCTGTCAAAAACGTAATAACGAACTTATAAAAGATCAGACAGAAGCTCATGATACTTGTGCTTTATTGATTAGCAAAATAACAAAAATACATGCAGATTTGCAATTGTATCAAGGTATAGTCAAACAGTTTGACAAGCGAAAGGCTTATTATCAAAATTGGATTACACTCGGGAATCTGATGGCTGGCGAGCTTGCAAATTTGGATCGAAAAAAACAACTATCGCAAGATGAAACCAATCCATGTTGCCCATTATGTGAGCAAAACTTATCTGCTTCAAGACGCAAATTTTTAAAAGAAAAGTTTTTTCACGAAGAACACTTTCTTCAGCATAGAATCGCACGAATTACACGTGTTGTGCAAAAACTTAAACTTTTGTTAATCGATCAGCATAAACAATTGAATGAGCTTAATCTTCTGAAGGATGAATTACAAAAAATGACAGCTCAATTAGATAAGACTCAAACAAAAATCACGGCTATTGCACAGGAAATTGATGCAGGCAATCAGCAGAAACTGCTATGTGAACGGCAAATAGCCATACTTATGTCACAGATCCATGACCAAGAAAAAGAGATGCAAGCTATACAAAGTTCTTCACATGTTGCGCTTTTACAAAATGCTGATTTTCAAGAGGCTATGCATCAGCTTATTCACTTAGAAAAAATGGTTACCGATTATCAGTATGATGCTCATGGACAGGATTTATTGAGCACGGAGCTTGAACAGACTGAACAATTAATAAAAAAACATGAAATACTGACTCATGAAATAGCTCTGCAAGAGGCTCGAATGTCTCAAGTGCAAGCAATAGTCCTACGACTAAAAAAAGCTAAGCATGAGCTCAAGGTTATGGATGTACAAAAAAACATGTTCGAAACTCTGATGTGCCAAGAATCAGCATTAACAAATGCTGAACAAGAATTATCAGTTGCAAGAATCAAGCTCAAGCAGAATAAAGAACTATTGCTCCAAGAAAGAGGGGCGCTTGAAAATGATCGTTCAAAATTAAAATCTTTAGAGCAGGAGTCTGTAGAGTTGCAAAAAAAAATAATGGAGATCAATGGAAGTATTGATGATTATCAGGCGATAGTAGCTGCAACGGGAAAAGATGGTATTCAGGCGTTGCTTATTCAAGATGTGCTTCCCGAAATTGAACAAGAGGCAAATGAGCTTTTAGCGCGCTTGACTGATAACCAGGCACAGATATTTATTGAATCATTACGCGATCTTAAAAAAGGTGGATCGAAAGAGACTCTCGATATTAATATTTCTGATAATATGGGCATACGGCCTTATGAAATGTTTTCGGGTGGTGAAGCATTTCGCATCGATTTTGCTTTACGTATTGCTTTGTCAAAGATGCTTGCTCGCAGAGCCGGAACCTCGTTACAAACACTTATTATTGATGAAGGATTTGGCTCTCAAGATGATGAAGGTCTTTCGCATATAATGGATGCCATTTATAAAATTCAAGATGATTTTGCCAAAGTTATTATTGTTTCACATTTATCAACTATGAAAGATCTGTTTCCAGTTCATTTTCATATTGAGAAAAAGCCCAGTGGAAGTGTTATTTCAATTATTGAGCAGGGATAGCCAAAAGAATAATGGGCATATGACAAATAGATTGTTTCCATATATATTGAATTCTCTTGTCTGTTAAATTTATTTGTTTATTTTAAATAGTTGTAATAATTTATGAAGAATATTAAAAAAATACTTTATTTAGTGATATTGAGTTCAGCTTTCGGTAATGTAACTGTCGAAGCTTCATGGCTTTCATGGGGCCAAGTATCTGGCGCATGGAGATCGGCTCAAGGGTTTTGTAGTTCACATCAGAAAAAACTCTTAGTAGCTGCAGGGGTTATTGCTCTATCAGCTATGTTATATAAGAATCGGTCAATGCTAAGTCGTCCATGTAGATTTATTGCACAATTATTTAAGCGTAAAAATGCTCGCAAACACGTTATGCCTAAAAATACTGTTCGGCTCCCAGTTAGGCTAACAGAGCCTGTGAATCCGCCATTACAGAAGTATGCCGGGGTATCTACAGCTGTGCCAACATGGGTTACGCAGGAACCATATGATGGCAAGAAAGCTCAAGACTGGTGGACCCATCAGTCATTGCTTATGCCAAGACAAAATTTTTTTGAAGATCTAGTTGGCCAAGATGAGTCGACATTTAGAAAGCAACATGCATGGAGCCTCAAGAATGCATTTGTTCCCAAGAATCGCGTTGCTTGGTTATCCGAACATCCGCGACGGGCAGCGATCATTGGTTGGATGAATGATCGAAACCAGACAGGATTGTACAGTTTCGGACAATTAAAAAAGAGTCTTTCACAGCCCAGGATCACTGCAACGAGACCATATTTTAGTGTACTTGTCTATGATCCATACCTTCCTTGGGAGTCAGACATTCGGTATTTACAATCAATACCTCAGAATAAGAATGCTGTTTTTCAAATAGCTTCAACATTCTTTGGTCCACTTGAAGGTGGCATGGCTGATGAAGATGCATTGCTTGGCGGTATGTTCCCGCATGCTGTGCAGGGTGAAGAAGCCGCTATCTCAGCTGCAGGCGGAACTATCTGGCGAAAATATATGATGCCAGGAACACCACAATATCTGTTAGAACAGATACAAGACAAGTTCCCTGTTTTTCATAACAGTGCAGTTGATCGTGAAAGTTTAAAGTGCTATCGATATGATCGTGGCGATGAAGATAGAGTGTCTGTGTTCTTGCAGGATGGAGTGCCTGTGACTGGCGGTTATGGAGATACCGAAAAACAAGGACACAGAGGTACAGGAAGGCAGCAACAGCTTGCGGTCTATACACGGCCTGACGGTACTATTGATACAGATAAAACGCAGGTGGTTTCTCAGCTTCTTACTTCAGCTTTATGTTTACGTGATTTTTGGCATGAAGGCCGTATAAATGAACATATTGCTGGGGCTGCAAAAATGCTCTTGAATGCCTCATATCTGGGAGCTTTTGCCGCTACAGGTGCCAGCAAAAAAAATCGGCTTTATTTGACTATGGTTGGGGGTGGGGCATTTGCAAATCCAGTCAGTTGGATTGGAAGAGCAATTGCGCAGCAGCAGTGTCGTGATATGATAAAAACGAATGGATTGCAGGTTACGTGCATCTATCATCCCGATAAAATACGTGATAATGCAAAAGTTCCCAGGGACGCAAAAACTGATGAAGAATATTTTGATTCGCTTTTAATAGCATATGATGACGTAAATGGAACAGCCTTGAAAAGAGATAGACATATGAAGGCTATGGTGCAGGAGTACCTGGAACTTGCCTATTTATGTAAGCAACACGCAGATGATCGGGGTCTTGAGTACAAACTACATCAGGCTGCAGAGCGATTAAATTCGAGACTCATGTGGCAGCCCTATAGTGGAAAATTTAGTATAAAACCTTAATAAAGAGAAACAAAATGATGTGTAAAAGGGTGGTATTTATGAGTATTTTATGCTGTCTTATCATGCAAGATAGCATGGAAGCTCAATGGTTTTCTTTGACCCGATTTTCTACCATGCTCAAATTTGCAACAGAATTATCTGTTTTGCACAAGAAAAAAATTATGTTGTGTGGAACTGTTATGGCGGTCTCTGCATTGATAGCAAAAAATCCATCAATAATAAAGCGTCCGTTACATTATATAGCAGATCTATTTACGAGCTTGGTTGATGATATTTTATCAGTTCAAAGAACTTTAGTTGTGCCAATAGAGCTTGATTCGGGAGAATATGTAGGTGCTGATACTCATGTCCTGCACGAGACATTATCTGAGGAGCAAAAGAATCGTGCCTACCATATTTCAGCCTCAATGTTGGCTGCAGGTGCTGGTGATGCTCTTGGTAGAGTAACTGAGTTTTTATCAATGGAAAAAATTCATACTGACTATCCAAAAGGCATTCATTCTTTTTATGATATTAGAAATACATTCATCAAAAAAAATGGAAAATGGATAGCGCCTTATACCGATGATACGCGTATGGCGATGCTTGTCATGAAAGAACTCATAAAAATACGGCATTGGGCAGCACATCAAGGAGCAAGATTCAGTCAATCTGCTATAGAATTTATGCATGACCATTATGACCAAACATGTCACCGTATGATGACGATGATTGCTGTTAGTTTTATCAATGATCATAATGACCAGGCGTGGGGCTGGGCGGCACCATTTCGTGAACCAGGCAATGCTTGCTTGAGTGGGATAACATCTGATAGACGGATTTTGCGGGATACGTTTCCTCATGGCTGCCCGCGAGATATTAAAGATTATCCTCATGGATGGTGGAAATTGTTCAACGATGGAGGAGGTTGCGGATCGGTTATGCATGCATATCCATTTGGCCTTGTATTTTCGCAAGACCCAGAGTTAGCGGCACGACTAGCAGCTGAACATTCTTTTTTAAGTCATGGTGCACCGATTGCTCGTTCAGCATGTGCCTCCATGGCTGCAGGTACTGCATGTGCTTTACGTAATATGCAACCAGCCGAGGTACTTGAATGCATGGTCAAAACAGCTCGCAAGTATGATGTTGCAGGCTATAAATCTCAAACAGCTTCATTGATAGAGCAAGCTATTGAATGGGCGCGAAACCCTGCTCTGAAAAGTCCGGCAGAGGTTTTTGATCTGTTGCGAGGTTGGTCAGCGCATGAAGCTGTAGCAGCTGCTGCCTATATCTTTGCTTCAAGTCCGAATAATCTGCAGCAAGCTATTGAAATGGGTGTCCATACACCAGGTGATAGTGATAGCATTGCATCACTAGCGGGAGCTCTTGTAGGAGCACGGCTAGGGATGGCGCATATTGATGCTTCTTGGATAGAGCAGCTTGAAGATCGCGAACAGTTAGCTGCTTTTGGTACTCAAGCGGTTGCTGCGGAGAGTGTCATTGGACAATAACAAGTAAGAGATATTCTCAGTTATTGATCTTTAAACTGTTCAAATGCCTTAAGCCTCAATTCTTGAGGCATTTTGGTTTCTGGTTTAAGTTTTTTAAGTGCTTGGGCTATAGGTGTATAGCGTTCATTAAGTTCTTCGAGTTCTAATTTTATAAGATCATTTTTTTGTTCTACTGGTAGTTTCGTGATAGCCCCGATACCTTCATGTCGGTCATTATCCCTTTTGATCTGTTCATTAAAATCAGCTATTGCATAGCTATATGCAGTTCGAACATAATCATTGATATTTTCAGTCATCTTTTTCTGATGTACGTAGGCGTGTATTGATTGCATAGATGATTGTGCTTGTTTGCCTAGGATATCAATGATCCTATCAAGAGCGCTTTTGATAACCATAGCAGACAGAGATTCTAGTTCTCGTGCCCGGCGATTTTTGAATGCAGGAACTCGTAATTTCAATGCCTCAACTGAAATAAGTCCTTCATAGGTTGTATGGTTCTGTTTTATTTTATTTTGAGCATTACATTGGTAATCGTTTATCACGGATGCTATACATAATGATACTATAATGGTACGCATATCGCTCCTTTTTTAAAGTCTTTTCTTCATTAGAATAATAATTCTTCATAAGAATAATCAATATCTTTGAGATTGACATAATAGTTCTAGAAATTAGTTATTAAGAGATCAGATTCAGCGGTGAGAAATCCAAGGATTACTGGCTACAAAAAAACGTAAGGGTAAGTCTTTTGCCTGCGAAATACCAATGCGTGGACCACGTACGATGTCAGATGGCTTAACCGGCCTACCTTCAGTAATAAAAAGTTCGCCTTGATGGGTAAGATCAATGTGAGTATATTTTTTGGTGATCCCCATTGCTTGTGTCAATTTACCTGGTCCATTGCTTATCTGGTGACCAGTGATTCCATGACGGGCTTTTATCATGGCTTCTATACCTATTGTTGGTTCTAAAGCACGAATGAGTACTCCTCCAGCATGTACATCTTTGCTTCTGGATACAACATTTAAGCAGTAATGATTGCCATAGATAAAATAGACATAGGCATGTCCAACTGGTCCAAAAAGCGCGCTATTACTTTTGGTGAAGCCTTTATATGCATGGCAAGCGGGTTCAGTTTCATAGTAGGCTTCAGTTTCGACAATAATCCCTGCTCGAATAGATTGGGAAGTAACATGTACTATCTGTTTGCCGAGCAAATCACGGGCGACGGTTTCAGTATTTCGTGCGTAAAATGATCTTTTTATTAAGCTTTCCATAGCGAAGACGTTTATCTTTTTTGCTCTATTTTTACACTTTCTAATATCGTAACGGCATGTGCTCAACATACATCAAAAAATAATATTTGATAATAGTATTCGATAGCTATTCTAGGCCTAGGATAAAGAGGCAGAACTAATCTAAACTATTATATTTTCTTTTTTTTGCATGGAGGTGCATCAAGTGTTTGTATATAGTGTTCTCTGATTTTTTTAGATTCATCATCATTGCTAGCGGCTGCCAGGACGAATGTTGCCAAAATGTCCGGAGTATTTGCAGCGAGTAATACGGGAGTTTGACCATCATCATTCGCAAATACGCGGATCAGCACCATTGGCTAATAAGACAAAAATCATAGGCTTGTTAAATTTTTGTATTGCCAAATGCAAAGCAGAATTGCCATCGATGTTTCTTGTATTAATGTCAGTACCGTGAACAATGAGATATTTTGCCATAGGGATATTGCCGTTCAGCACAGCATAATGCAAGGATGAGTTGCCGCCAGGAAGTCGAGATGCATTCATATCTGCTCCATGTTGAACTGCAGAGATAAGCTCAAATTTTCTATTATCTCGGGCGGCTGCTAAAAGAGATAGAGTGTGATGTAATGTAGCATGAACAATTTCTGTTAAATAAGGATGTATTTCTTCAGATGTTGGAATTGTTAAAGGAGTCATGTCAGTGGTTATTCTTGTATGAAGATCAGTGCTTAGTCTAATATGAAATGCAACACGTTTCAGGTAGAATATAAAAAATGAAACAAATCTACCAATGAAAGGTGTTGCAAATTATGAGAAAGTTTACTCAAATAGTATACAATGAACGGGATAA
>JAKASV010000004.1 GCA_021818945.1 bacterium
AACGTTTTAAACATGGATATTTTATATGGTTTCAAAATTAACTGTTTCACTAAGACTGCTCAGCTTACTTGCGATCGTTAACGCTGCTCATAATCTAAGTGCAGCTGAGATGCGCACTGCAAGAATCAAAAGTACTCCGCTAATTGGACATACAGGAATTGTCTATTCAGGCAAT
Organism: bacterium; assembly: GCA_021818945.1. Taxonomy (GTDB): domain Bacteria; phylum Babelota; class Babeliae; order Babelales; family Vermiphilaceae; genus JAKASV01. The sequence goes on from JAKASV010000004.1 coordinate 176, forward strand.
TTTAGCCCTGATAGCAGATTAATAGTAACTGCTTCATGGGACTATACAGCACGCATATGGGATACTGCTACAGGAACTTTAGTACATACCCTAGCTGGACATACAGATTGGGTTAGTTCAGTCAATTTTAGCACTGATGGCAGATTAATAGTAACTGCTTCTGATGACCAAACAGCTCGTATATGGAATACTGCCACAGGTACTTTAGTGCATATCATAGCTGGGCATACAGCTTTTGTTAATTCTGCCAATTTTAGCCCTGATGGCAGATTCATAGTAACTGCTTCTGATGACCGTACAGCTTGTGTATGGGATACTGCTACAGGAACTTTAGTACATACCCTAGCTGGACATACCGGAGCTATCAGGTCAGCCCATTTTAGCACTGATGGCAGATTCATAGTAACTGCCTCTGATGACCATACAGCTTGTGTATGGGATACTGCTACAGGGACTTTAGTGCGTACCTTAGCTGGACATACAGATACTGTCCGGTCAGCCAATTTTAGCCCTGATGGCAGATTGATAGTAACTGCTTCTGATGACCATATAGCACGTGTATGGAATACTGCCACAGGTACTTTAGTGCGTACCATAGCAGGACATACAGGAACTGTCTGGTCAGCTAATTTTAGCACTGATGGCAGAGTCATAATAACTGCTTCATTTGATCGTACAGCTCGTGTATGGGATACTGCTACAGGCACTTTACTACATACCCTAGCTGGACATACAGATTGGGTTAATTCAGCCAATTCTAGCCCTGATGGCAGATTGATAGTAACTGCTTCATTTGACCGTACAGCTCGTATATGGGATACTGCTACAGGTACTTTAGTGCATACCTTAACTGGACATACAGATACTGTCCGGTCAGCCAATTTTAGCTCTGATGGCAGATTGATAGTAACTGCTTCTGATGACCAAACAGTTCGTATATGGCGTGATACTCATGTCCAGCAACAAGAAAAAGCTTTGGCACTGGTTCTTGCATCAGCTCAACACCCTCGTCTAGGGGCCTATTCACCGGCAGGGTCACTTGATCGATTGACTACTCAGTTAATTGCAAGCTTCGGCTTAGCTGATAGTTTTTCCAAATAACCTAATCATAAGACACAATAACTATGATTATAGAGAATATTGATAAAACGTTTTAAACATGGAGATTTTATATGGTTTCAAAATTAACTGTTTCACTAAGACTGCTCAGCTTACTTGCGATTGTTAACGCTGCTCACAATCTAAGTGCAGCTGAGATGCGCACTGCAAGAATCCAAAGTACCCCACTTGTTGGACATGCAAGAATTGTTAGTTCAGCCAATTTTAGCCCTGATGGCAAATTGATAGTAACTGCTTCTGATGATCGTACAGCCCGTGTATGGAATACTGCTACAGGTACTTTAGTACATATTCTAGCTGGACATACAGATTGGGTTACTTCAGCCAATTTTAGCCCTGATGGCAGATTAATAGTAACTGCTTCATGTGACAATGTAGCCCATGTATGGGATACTGCTACAGGTACTTTAGTGCGTACCCTCGCTGGACATACAGGACATGTCAGGTTTGCCAATTTTAGCCCTGATGGCAGATTGATAGTAACTGCTTCTAATGACAATACAGCTCGTGTATGGAATACTGCTAAAGGTACTTTAGTGCGTACCCTAGCTGGACATACTGATTGGGTTTATGCAGCCAATTTTAGCCCTGATGGCAGATTGATAGTAACTGCTTCATTTGACCGTACAGCTCGTATATGGGATACTGCTACAGGTGCTTTAGTGTGTACCCTAGCTGGACATACAGGAACTGTCTGGTCAGCCAATTTTAGCCCTGATGGCAGAGTCATAATAACTGCTTCTAATGACAATACAGCACGTCTATGGGATACTGCTACAGGTACTTCAGTGCGCACACTAGCTGGACATATAGGAACTGTCTGGTCAGCCAATTTTAGCCCTGATGGCAGAGTCATAGTAACTGCTTCTGATGACAATACAGCACGTCTATGGGATACTGCTACAGGTGCTTTAGTACATGTCCTAGCTGGACATACAGGAACTGTCTGGTCAGCCAATTTTAGTCCTAATGGCAGATTCATAGTAACTGCTTCTGATGATCATACAGCTCGTTTGTGGCGTGATACTTATGTTCAGCAACAAGAAAGAGCTTTGGCACTGATTCTTGCCTCAGCTCAACATCATCGTCTAGGGGCCGATTCACCCGCACAGTCACTTGATCAATTGACTACTCAGTTAATTGCAAGCTTCGGTTTAGCTGATAGTTTTCACTCCCCTCGTCCAAACCGCCAGGCAATTATGTGCATAATAACCTAGTCATAAGACACAATAACTATATTTATAGAGAATATTGATAAAACGTTTTAAACATGGATATTTTATATGGTTTCAAAATTAACCGTTACACTGAAGATTCTCAGCATACTTGCGATTGTTAACACTGCTCACACTGTTTAACTATAACCTGATGTAACGTTTTGACTATTGTCTCAGGCCCTAAGTTTGATTAGTCTATAATGCGTAGTAACTTATTCAATCAATGAAAGGGGTTCCATTGAAATTTTTAAAAAAACCATACTGGTCACCATACATTGCCGGTATCATTATTGGACTATTACAAATTCCTATTTTTTTGTTGCTCCATGCTTCAATAGGTAGCTCAGTTTCTTTCAACGGCATGGCATGCTCTCTAATCTCTTGGTTTAAGCATCTTGATGCACAACAGATATCTAACAGTTGTTTTCCTGTGCTTAAACATTGGTGGCAACTCGGATTCGTTTTCGGAATCGCAGGCGGAGCATGGCTTTCTTCAACATTATCGGGAATTCGAAGAAAATCATTTTCTCCGATCTGGCAGCAAACAACAGGAACTACAACGCTGACCCAACGATCTATAGTTGCTTTTTGCGGCGGATTTATTATGCTTCTGGGTGCACGCATTGCTGACGGGTGCACAAGCGGGAATGGAATTTCCGGCATTTCATTACTATCAATCGGATCGATGATTGTCATTGTCTCAATGTTCATTGCTGGCATCATTGTTACATGTTGTTATAAGAAACTTTAATTTATGGAAGAAAAATCATGACAATAGTACTTACTCTTTGCCTTGGCCTGGTAATGGGAATTATTTTTGGTTTTGCGTTAGAAAAATCGCGCGTCTTTGAACCAGGCATCATTATTGGCCAGTTCCAACTGCGAAACTTCGTTATGCTCAAAGTATTTTTAACAGCTATCGTCACGAGTTTAGCAGTATTTACATTTTTTTTCTCATCAGGATTTGAACGGTTGAATTGGAAAATAACCATCTACAATGCCGATATTATTGGCGGTCTTTTACTTGGCATTGGCATAGCCCTTGCAGGAGCTTGTCCTGGAACACTATTTGCCCAAATCGGCGCCGGGTACAAAGACAGCATTGCTACATTTTTTGGTTGTTTATTCGGAGCAGCCGTATTTATCTTGGTTCGCCCTTGGCTAGCTCAATTACTCAGTGGATATCCTCATGAAAAAATAACATTAGATCTGATTCTTGGTTGGCCATATAGTTTAACCGCGGTTTCAGTAATGCTCGTCTTTATTGTGGCACTTTATGGTCTTGAAAAATATCGTTCCTGGCAACAAGAGCTGGGCAATAACTTTGATGGGCGAACTCTATAAAGATTATTTGACTATCCTAAATGCACCCCGATAATCTTTTTCTTTGATAAAGGAGGGGCTACTATTGTCAAAGAATGAATACCCAATAAGCTATCTGCCAAACCTCTTTGGCATGAGCAGAACAGAAGGGGCCTTTGTCCAACATTGCCATGGAATTTATTGATACTTTTCGGAGTCAAAAATAGGAAGTTTTCACTTTGCTTAAAGCGGATGTTTTCATTCTGCTTTGACATTCTCCATTCATTCTTCTTGTCATGTTGAAATAGAAACTGTGCATTGCAACTTTATTTATTGCTTTTTTAAAGGTCACTTTGATAAAGTTTTGTAAACGGGGTAGCACATATCAGATCATGTATAGGAAGGGACAATTCTGTGGAAAAATTTCCCAATTTTAATTTTAAAAATGGCTCACAGATTTTTTAAAACAATATGAAAAACAGGGATCCAAATAAAGTTCTATCTACTAATTGATAGAGAAATTTACAGGTCTTATTAAAAAAAGGAGACAGATGAATAATAATACTTTATTGGCAATTGTCATCCTAATATCAAACAGCAATGCGTTTACTATGGATCAACAAGAATCCAGCACGTCAAAGGCAGTAACTCCGAAAAAAAATCAAATTTTATCGCCGCATCTAGAAATCGAGCACAAGGTAACTGGCCATAAAGACAGAACGTCTTTGACTCTCAGTATTAGTGTTCCTGAAAGTTCTCAGGGAACACAATCTGCAGATGCTGATGCCACGACTCCCAAGAAACATGACGTCAGCCCTTCAGAAGACTTTACATCAGAAAGCTTACCTGAGACTGAAAAAGCGGCACAAAAAAAACATAAAGGCCATCAACATAAAAATAGAGATTCTGTCATCATCGAAATTGAAATACCAGACCTTGAAAATCCATCAGATGAAGCGCTTGATAAGATCGTTGATAAATTGATAGTTCAAGCAAGTATTGCTGCATTTGGTGAACACCATAAAGATGCATTTTATGTAGCTGAATTAAAAGCGGCACTCAAGCAGTCCTTTATCGAATTTATAAAAATGCGAAGTAAAAGTAAAAGTTCAAGTGCCAGTTCATCCGTCAGTGATTCCAGCGAAGAACCCCAGCCTATTAGCAAGAAGCATGAAGATAGTCTTGTATACCCTAAACAAGAAGCTGTAGAAAGACTACGCGCCATCGTTTTTGAACGAATAAGCCCAAAGCACCTCAGCGTTTCAGAGCGGAAAGAAAAGGAAGCTGGGATCCCTGAGGCAGCGCCATCAGCAACAAAAAGCGCAGATTCTGACGGCATGTCACATAAGGACTTGAAAGAATGGTTCATGCGCGAACTTGAACTCCATGATCTAAAAATGCGTGAACAAGAAAGAGAAATGAGAGAAAAAGCAACTAAATATCAAGAAAAGCTTGATGAAGCTCATCGTAAGACAAAGTATGCCGTAATAGCTACGGCAGTAACAACCATCTGTGGTATTGCAGTAACTCTTGCAACCTATTTTACCACACATGCCCCTCACCCTGGGAGCAATTGAACCCAACAGATATAAAACTACGCATGCACCAAAATATGTGTAGTTTTATCTAAGGAAGCTATGAATAGACAGACATTTATTCTGTTCTTTATTGCTTGCAACATAACCATGATCTTTTTACATATTCAAAATCATACCAATATAATACGTCAGTTGTATCGTAAACAACGCAATGAAAAATCAATCGATGTTTTAAAACAAAAAAAAGCCTATGCCCTTCGAACCCTGTATAGCTTTAAAAATCCGGTATCAATTAAGGAATATGCTGTATCAGAGTTACATATGCAAAAAATAGATCTACAACAAATCAAAACGGTAACATTCAATGGCAAATGATATACAAAAACAACGAGTGCTCATATTATTTTTCTGTTTTTGCGGCATGTATTCGATCATATGCGCTAATCTGTACCGCATTCAAATATACAGACACCAATTTTTTCGTGAACTTGGACAAAAACAATACAGCACGGTAATCACTATCCCTGTATCTCGAGCTCCCATCTATGATAGAAATGGTGACCATCTTGCCATCAATAAAGAATGTATCTCGGCATGCCTGATACCTTCTGAATGCAAAGAAGAAAATGCCTTGATCGAATTTTTAAAAGATCATTTTCCATTATCTGTTGATCGATTTGAACAACACCGTGCAAGCAATTTTATGTTTATCAAGCGGCGACTCAGCGACCGAGAACAAAAACTCATTGCTAATTGTGCCATCAATGGTATTCGCCTACTATGTGAAGAAAGTCGATATTATCCTATTGAATCCACCAGTTCATTGCTAGGTATTACAGACATCGATAATAAAGGACTATTTGGCCTTGAACTCCAGTGTGACCATCTTTTAGCAGGCAGGCCGACCACTGTTCAATTACAAAAGGATGCACGTTCTGGTCTTTTATATTTTGATAAAGAAACTAAAATAGCAGGAGCCGAAGGAACCCCAGTCAAATTAACAATAGATGGGACAGCTCAATTTTTGGTTTCAGAAGAACTGAAAGAGACAATGTCTACTCATAGCGCATTTGAGGGGGCTGTATTAGTCATGGACCCTAAAACCGGGGATATCATTGCCATGGCAAATAACCCAGATTTTGATCCAAATCATACAGAAAATCTTACTACAGCAATGACTAAAAATCGTATTCTGTGCGAACGATACGAACTGGGTTCAGTATTAAAAGTATTTGCTGCTCTTGCCGCTATCGAAGAAGGAGTAGTTACACCCGATGAATTGATAGATTGCAAGAATGCAAAAACTGCTTATGTTGCTGGACGTAAAGTCAACACAGTACATGAAAATGCCACCATTCCTTTTTGGCAAGTAATTGCCGATTCCAATAATATAGGAACAGCGACCGTCTCACTGCGCCTAGGCACCAAACTCTACGACCATTATAAACGGATGGGTTTTACCGAGACTACAGGAATAGGATTTCCGGGAGAACAACCAGGTTTTGTGAATCATCCTGACAATTGGTCAAAGCAATCTATCCTTTCACTGTCATATGGATACGAAGTCGCGATCAGCATTCTGCAATTAGCACAAGCTTTTGCCATGATTGCCAATGATGGTTATATGGTCCATCCAAGACTGATTCTTGAACCGACACCCATACAAAAACAAGCGTCATCTCACCGATTGTATACCCATCAAAGCATTGAGGCACTTAAAGATATTCTGGAAAAGACTACTATGCAAGGTTCATGCAAACGAGCACGCATTAAGGGATACAGAATAATGTGCAAAACGGGTACGGCCAATACACTGACAAACGGTGTGTATAACCGCGAGATCAATAGATTTACTTGCTCTGGTATTGTAGAAAAAGATGGTTATAGACGTGTCATTGTTGCCTACATTAAAGCCCCATTCATAAAAGGTCGGTATGCAAGCTCAATGATTGTGCCGCTCTTTGAGCGTGTCGCAGAAAAAATCTTAATACATGACAGAATTGTGTAAACAGAGAGCCATGAGAAACATAGCTCTCTGTTTTTCAGTAAGATTTATTGAACAAAGATAAGGTCCTGTCTGCCAGCAAGCACAAGAGCATCAGTGAGTGTTTGGCGACGTGAACCAAGTATATTGGTAAACTGACGAAATATCACAGCCAGCTCACCTGCGCCATCAATCTCCAAAGTATCAATAAATCTTTGAACATCATAATCATGCAAAAATGGAATAATATGACCCAAATTTTGAATAAATGCCCACCTGAATGGTAAATGAGATTCGTAATCTAGAAGGTCATGCAGGCGTCTTACAAGCTCCCCTAAATTTGCCTGGCCCATTGTGAACATTCCTGGCACGAAACCAGCTGGAAATGCTGCTGGTGCTAGAAAAGGGACGGGAAATGCTGCTGGGGCTGGGTCTGGAAATGTCGCTGGGACTGGAGAAGCTGCAGGAGCAGGCTCAGATGCATGGGCTGTTGTACGACAGACATGTCCCAAGTATGATCTTCTCTCTCCTAAACAAAGCCAACAAAATTCATACCCACACGTACACGTCATATGATCACATCCGCCATTTTTTTCAACACCTTGATGACAACGAGGGCATTGTTTAGTTCTTGATTGTAACAATAACTGGGTTGCACGTTCGGCAGCCTGAGGGTCAGAAGCAATTTTGCGATCGGATTCCGCCCGAGCGGCAATAGATGTACGTTCTTCTTCAGCTTGGGCGCATGTCATCCAACGTTCATGGGCAAAACGACAATCAGAACAATAACGTTGCCGACAACTAGGACATGTAATCGTCTCAGGACGTCCACCAAACTCATAAATATAAGAACAGTTAGCAGTTGGACATTGTCTAAATTGTGCACCGTGTTGCGTCACAAATTCTTGGAATTGAACATCTCTAAGTGCATTAATCAAAGCAGTGTCATGTGCAATTACTGCAATATCAGTCTCACTAAAAGACCGTCCGCAGCCTGGGTTCGGACAATGCAACGTCCTTGAACTGCGTGACCTGACTGCAACAGTAAGTTGCTCATGCAAACAATCTCTACAATATCCATGCCCACAGGATAACTGGCAAAAATTATTTCTAGATTTATCTTCCAAGCATATAAGACAATTTCTAGTAGCCTGTTGGACTGCCTTGGCAGCTTGAGCAGGCCTTGGTTGAGCAACTGCTGCGGCACGTATTGGAGCTGATGCCCTAGGACGCACTGTTGATGCTGCAGTTGAGCGAGATACTGTGACAGATGCTGGAGCTGACAACCTAGGAGGTTGAGACTGAACAGCTGGGCGTGGAACTACTGCAACCGGAGCCTGAGGGATATGCGACGTGTCCGACAATGGCACTTGCTGCTGCGTAATGATACTTGGTGACTGATGTACTACCGATACTCTAGGCTGTTGAGCCTGAGAATGAGATTGTGACACGGATTGCCGACTTGTTTCAGCATGAGGTATAGAATGTGTAGGTGTTTGCAATGCCTGGGACCCGTTAGCAGCCTGTCTTGTCCGTCTTGCATCTTCATTAATTTTCTGCATCGCTTTAGCTACTGCATTAAGTCGCACCCAATCCATCCCATACATCTGACATGAAAAAATTGAAACAATAATAAAAACAATAGCTGAATTTTTCATAAATTATAACCCCTATTTAGCTGTGAATGACATATAAGAAATAATTTTTTTTATTTATTATCACCTAAAATATAACACAAAAATCGGTTCATTAAAAAAGGGCCGCTTTTTATCACGACCCTTTTTTTTATCTATGTAAAAACTATCTTATCTCAGATTAGCAAATGCTTGCTTGTTCCCTTCTAAGAATGACTGTTCAGTCTCAAACAACTGCTTCAAGAATGGCAAATATTTACCATTGAGAGCTTCTATTTCTTTAGGGCCTAAAATTGAATCCGGTGACATCAGCCTCATTTTTTGTAAATCTCGTAAAGCTCCGTCAGCCTTTAATATTTTGTGGTCTAAAGCATCTAATTCTGAACGCGATCCATGAGAACGGGTAAGCATAGTACGGGATATACGCAAATTGGCAAGCTCTTGGGTAAGCTTCTTCTCTTGGTCCTGAAATTCTTCAAGAGTAACCGGAACAGCCCATGTTTGTCTGCGCATCTTCTCTTGCTTGCGTAAACGCATACCCATACAGAAATTCATAAGATCTACAAGTCGATTACTCAAAGAAGCACTTATCACACCTTTTTCTGCAAGTGCGCGTGCAATAGCTAACGTGTTTTGGACCTGTACGTTATACCAGAAGCCCAAATTCGTGAGCAACTGTTCTGCAAAACGATACAATTCACGCTTAATGTCTATTTCTTTTTGCAACTTACCTTGAACGACAGAAGATTTATCTGCTTTTTGTAAATAACGAGAAATATCTTCACGCATCTTACAATAGGCAATTTCTTGGCGTCTAGTGGTGTAATTTGGATTTTGATAGCGCGATACCCCATTTAAAAATGCTTCACGAGACAATTTATAGCGATTAAAGAGTGCTTTATCACCATACAAACAGGTAATATTACGTGACAAGTTTGCAATAGAATCAGATACACGTCGTTCGCGGGCAGAATATGGTTGTGTCATTTCCTGAACAAGACTATCTACCTTAGCGGAAATATCATGGCGACTCATACCCTTATATGCAGGATTTTTCAATGCCTTTGCAAGTTCACTGTCAAAGAGCTTTTTGCCCTCTAAATTTGCATATTTTTTATATGCGCCCGATACCAAAATATCTAAGTAATGAGCATTCAAATGGCTTGCCAATTCTTCTGGTGTGGTTATAAATAATCTGCTGCCTTCTGTTGGAATATTCTCAAAAGCTCGCTTCTCTATAGCTTCACGCAATAAAGATTTGATCTGAGAAGGTGATGCATAGCGGGCAAAAAATTTGTTATGAATTGGGCTATTATCAGCCTCATCAAGACGCATACCCTTGCCCCCTACATCGGGATGTTCCCCAAGCAAGAAGATTCTATCGGCTAACTCTTGGGAAAACTTGTTAAAAAATGCCACCGCTTGGGTAGTTTTTTTATCTAAAATTATACCAATTTCAAGGTCAGTAAAAAATCCTGTTTCTTGACGCGCTAAAGACCCAAGGCTAAAAATACAAAAACGAGTAGGAGCGGGTCCTAGCTTTTTCAAAGTATCACTCACAAGACTATTGATATAAACAATAGTATCATTGGTAATATCCTTCATTAAAGCCGAATATTGAGGTAATGGCTTAGTTTTTTCTTGATTATAGCGAGCAATATGTTTCTCTCTCAATGCATTTAAGTCTGATCGGTCTTTTTGGATTCTTCCAAATAACTGCTTAACTGCATCAAATTTTTTGCCCCAATTATGGGTTTTTGCTTTAATTTGATTGCCTGCTGCTGGTGTATAGACTGGAGGACGTTGGGTGACTACAGAGTTTGAAGGCTTCTTTGAACCAACTGGATTAACTTTTTTTGTCACGCCTCCAACCACAGGAGTAGGTGCTTTGACAGTTGTTTTTTGTGATGCAACTGCGTGCTTACCTATCAACTTTGTCATGGCAGCTGCAACCGCATCTAATCTATCAAAATCAACTACCGAATATATAGGGCTGCTCGAAATAACCGCTAGAACACTGACAAGCGATCCTAAGGTTAAAGATTGTCTTTTCATAACAAATCCTCCGTTTAAAAAACAAATAAGACAACTATATCGCGATAAAAAATATTTTTTTCAATTCAAATTGTAAAACTATTACTCATGATAAAGACTTTTTTTATAATGTCAAGATTAAAATTTAAGTATTTATTTATTTTATTGTTTTTTTAGATTGAATTATTTTGATATATAAAAAATATCAAATAGAAAAGTAATTAATCAATATCTACGAATAATTTTATCTATTTATAATTAATTTTAGAAAAGTATACTAAATTTGGTTAATAGAGTTAAAAAATTTTTTAAGATCGACTGGCGGACTGACTCTCTGCGTAGAATGGCTACCGACTTGAACAATTCTTATATAACCGGCTTGTTCTAGCCATGGGCTGATAGCCTCTATATGAAAGCCTCCAGCACATACTATGACCAGTTTATCGCAACGGTGTTCATAGATAGCCTTGAGTATCTTTAAATCAATAATTGGCGCCCCCATAACTGAAAAAATTAGATCCTGGGCACCACTATAAAAGTCAGCGCATGACAACCGCAATACATCTTGAACAATCGGGGTATAGATACTATTATAGTCATGAAAAAATCCGAACATACTCCGTACAACTTCCTTAAAGCATCGTACTCCTACTCGAGCACGATCTTCCATAGCAATAAGCTCCATAATCTGAGTATGAGGATGAGCCACGACACGAATATTTCGCATATACTGTGCGACAGCATCAAAAACTCGCTTTTTATAACCAAGAGACGCAATCCGCTTATAAGGCAACCCAACGATAGGTGATTCGGCAAAAGATTCAAGATGTCTTAAATTGAGATCTAATTGAGATAACAATTTTTTCAATCCCGTCCAGGTGGTTCGATCAACTTCAGGATGTCTACATTCGATATTCTCAACTCCAATACCCCTACGCGCCGAGCGCAATGCTAAAAATAACAGACTATTTTCTTGAAGTTGGCATAGAACCTTTCCCCGACATACCCTCATTTGAGGATCTGCAGCAATAATATTTTTTAACTGTAAATTTTTGAGGTCCAGCATTCGTGTATTCTCTACAGAATTAACCAGTCGACGTAATCGCGGTTCATTGGTTACTGAAATAGCAGCACAGCACAAATCTATTTCTGACAACGCAGCATAACTTTTAGCAAAAACTATTTGACGATCTGGAGATAGTGGGACCACTGCACTGGCTGCATCTTCAACAATAATGAACCCATGTGACTTCTCTGCTGAGCACAATATTGCATCAGATTGTTCCATAGCTACGGCCCAATCAGCTCGAGGACATGCATGTCTATCACTGAGTAAAATAACAGAGCGAGGTTCATTACCTCCGTTTAATGTGAATAATTGGGCCTGATAGATATATGGCTTAGACGCTAATACATACAATAACAAAATAAGAATTGTCAACCGCACTAACATCTTAAACATATACATCCCCCCTTCGACTTATTTAACTGATCTCCCTTTTCTATATACCATGATATATATTTACAACTGAATTTTACAATTAAATTATTATTAATATTTTTTTATATTTATTATTAATGAAAAAGATATAGATTTTTGACTATGCTCAACAATTTAAAAGATTAAGTAAGCTTTTTGAGCAGAACCATGTTTTTTAGAGATAGCTTTACCGACAAATCTGCGCAAGCATTGTACCAAAAGAACATATTGAATTTTTTAAAGGTCATGCTGAACGATATTTTGACAAATTAGCTTAACGGTGCGTATGATTTTTTGTTGCACACAGTTCATGGGCATTGCGTAAGAATGAATCAACCTCTGCATTATTTAAGCCATACTTATGCATAATATGGATGTATTTGTGTGCATCACGACAAAGTACAAACCCCTCTTTTATGAACAATCTCTTTTGCGCTCTTGATAAGTTTGGCATGGTCGTTATAGGATACAAAGCATAACGATCTATTAACATCGGAAGGTTCTCTTTAGCAGGATAAGCCCAACCCAAAAGTTCTATACCTGTACAGGTTGCATAACGAATTGCTTCCGAGGTAAATTTTGTATTGGTAACAATCCATATTTCATGAAATCGTCGTCTATGACTTGCTTCCAATTCCCAATTTTTTTTCATATCATCAAATCGGGCTTTACAATAAAGAGCGACTTTTACGTCAGTCTTCAAGGACTGAGTATTATGAAATTTACACTCAACCATAGATAAGATCGAATCACGCGTCAGAATAACGTCGAGTTCATGCTCTACACAAAATCCTTGTTCAATCTGATCAGTTATAGCCGTATACCCCTGCATTCTAAAAAGCTCAGCAATAAATTGTTCAAACGGAAAGCCCGCTGGACCTAGATCTAATAATGCACGTTTGATATTATAGCGTGCAGCAGCCGCTGGATGTTCTTGTTGCAACCGACTCAAAGCATAACCATAAATTTCTTTGGTACTACGCAGAGGAGTCAACTGTTGAATTTCAAAAATCATACGCTCGATAAGTCTTTCATCTGCACCGGCACGTTTTAAAGAGGTACGAAATTTTTCAATATCAAATAATTCCTTTTTGCCCGATACTTTGCGCACATAAAATTCCATCGTTCTCCCTTTTGTAAAAGCTTCGTTTAGGTATTAGTGTACAAAGATCATTACCAAGGTTTCAATCTCTGCGCAAATATAAATTACAAAATCTTGACTAGGGCAGAAAAAAAAGCAAGTATAAAATCATAGAATCAGAGTCGTATGGTTTAATCCATTATAAGGAGAGAGAATGCGTAAAGTAATAAATGCTGCTCTAGTTGCTGGCATTCTTGGCATGGTAGCACTTATTGTTGCACAAGAGGTGATGGTTTCACGAACTCCACAGGGACAAGCAAAAGCACTTGAATCCGAACCAAATATCGGCATTAATACAAACAATCGCCAAGCAGTATGCAAAATGCTCAATACGTTGCTATCTGATGAATATCTTCTGTATGTAAAAACACAGAATTATCACTGGAATGTAACTGGTCTTATGTTTAATGATTTACATCTATTTTTTGGCGAACAATATAAACAACTTGCTTCAATTGTCGATATGGTAGCAGAACGTGTTCGCATGCTTGGCGGCACAGCACATGGCACGATGCAAGAATTTGTTGAAAATGCACGCATAAAAGAAGCTGCTGGCATGGTACCACCATACAAAGAGATGCTCAAAAATCTTCTTGCCGATCAGGAATCTATCATCCGATCGATTCGTGTAGACATCGATGCTACATCAGATGAATTTGAAGATATGGGCACCAATAATTTTTTGTGTGAACTTATCACAAAGCATGAAAAAATGGCCTGGATGCTTAGGGCATATATTTCATAATTAATTATTATAAGGATTACAAATGGAAACAAATATTGGCATAATGCCTAACAATCGTGATGCAGTATCAAAATTACTCAATATTTTATTGAGCGATGAATATGTATTACTTATCAAGACAAAAAATTATCATTGGAATGTAACAGGGATGAATTTCAATGATTTACATCTTTTTTTTGACAAACAATATGGCGAACTTCTTGAGATAGTCGATGATACAGCTGAACGAGTCCGCGCGTTGGGTAATTATTCTTTTGGTACTATGAAAGCATTTATAGAATATGCTCGTATCAAAGAACATATGGGCGAAATCCCAGCGGAAAAAATCATGATTAAAAACTTGTTAGCTGATCATGAATCTATTATCAAACTTATCCGTATTGATATAGATAAAACGGTTGAATTTATGGATGCGGGCACTAATAACTTTTTATGCGAGCTTATTGACAAGCATGAAAGGATGGCCTGGATGCTCAGAGCATATCTCTCATAAACATACCCCGTTAAACTATAACAGGAAAAGGGTACGTTGCGAACGTACCCTTTTCTATAAATGCAAAACAGATGGCGTACCTGCACGTGTGATTGCACTATTAAATCGGGGAGCCTAACCAAGCTCCCCCAATGTGTCATCAATATCTCAATGAAAAATTAATTTTATTGATAAAAGCTTGAGCCGACTATGTAGGTTCCACCATTTTTTTTAACCTCTTCGATATAGGCTATCGATTTGAGTTTATCACGTGTATAGGAAATAAGTCCCGGTCCACGCGCAAGCGTATCATCAAGTAGTTTTATTATAGGTATACCACTTGCATCTTTCCATGAGGAAATATTCTTCCAAATAAGATCATAATCTATCCCAAACGCAAGACAAATACCATCAAGAGTAAATACAAAGATACTCAGATCTCCACGAACAAATCGCCCCTGTGGTTTTACAAATTCCGAAATTGCATCTTGAAGTTTTGACGCTGAACGAATATAATCTGCAGCATTTTTTGCTAATAATGTCATCGTTTCCAATTTAGTGGATGGATATAAGCCACAGCCGATCACATATTTTCCCGTACCAAGATCAACCAACTCTACATAGTTTGATTTGAAAGAATTTTTTAATTTGTAATCTATCCAACCGCCACCATCTTTAGCTTTTTGTATGAGATCTCGTACGAAGAATCTGCCATCTTCATCTCTGTCATCCCACATTTTTTGGCCCACGTATTCTTGATTACTCCCTTCTGCTATACACATTCCTTTCAGATCAAAAACATAGAGATACAAATCCCCATAGCGAAATTCTTCATGATCAAGATTATTAAATTCAAGTGCAGCCTCAGATAATCCATGAGACTTCATAAAGACATAGCCTTTACGAACAAGGTCAACTACTGCATTTCGATCTGCATCAGGATAATAACCGCAGGCAATAAAATACTCAGTACCTTTACTGTCTACTACTCGTTCTGCATAAGCTTTTTTTGGCGCACGCTTTGAAAAGTAATCAACCCAAACTCCACCCTTTGATTCTTTCAGCTTACTAACAATTGCGCGGTTAACATATGTACCACGCGAGTCCTTATAGTTCCATCCATTAGTGCCTATAAGGCCAGCCCTTTCTCCATGAGCTACAACATCACCGCTAAAGGTCATAGCATACAAATATAAGTCTCCAGAAACAAATCGCCCTAGCGGATACCCAAAAAGTCCAAATGCTTCATTCTTTTGTTTCCCTTCTCCTATAACCTTGTTAAATAAGGAAACTCCTGCTTTAACAAGCCCAACAACAGCATCGTCTTTTGAAAATGGATAATAGCCACAGCCTATTGCATAATCTTTACCGCCTTTAGTTATCATTTTGGTATACGTGACTTTAATAGCACCAAACCACTCATAGGTAATCCAACCTCCACCTTTTTTTGCGGTCTCTATAATATTTTGCACTATAGGTGTACCAAAAGAATCTTTCTCATGGTAGAAATTCTGCCATACACGATCTTGATTTAATCCACTGGCAAAACAAGTTCCTTCCATGTCATAGACAAACACATAGAGTTCACCATGTAAATATTCTGGATTACTGCTAAAAGCATAAAATACTTTTTCGACAGATTTTGTCTTGTTAAAATAAGTACCAGCTTTATTGACAAGATCGATAACCTGTTTGCGTTTTGCTTCAATATTAAAATCATACCCAGTTGGCCTTTTGTCATCCGTACGAACAATAGCCGGCGTTTCTTTTTCGTCTTCAGGAATTTGATCTGCACCACCCTGTGCTTCTATAGGGGTTATTGGTGGAATTTTACGAACACGAGATTCTAGTAGACATGTTTGACTTATGATAGCTAGAAATATTAATAACTTCATATACCGCATCATAATTTTTCCTTATGTATTAACAATTAAATTTTAGTCGCGCTTACGACCCGTTAAACTCAGGATATATAAAAAGAGGTTAATAAAATCAAGATATAGCGTCAGTGCCCCAAAAATGGCAATTTTTGATATGCCTTGCCCTTCGGCCAACATAAGCCTACCAATATATTTGATTCGCTGAGAATCATACGCAGTTAGAGCGGTAAATATGATGACTCCGACTGAAGACAATATGATATCGAACATGTCATTCTTAAAAAACAAATTAACAAGAAGACCGATCACTAAGCCTACGAGCGCCATAAGAGCTATATTACCTATGCTTGACAAGTCCGTTTTGGTGACATAACCATAGATAGCCATAGCTGCAAACATAGCTGCAGAGACAAAAAACGCTATATAGATTGAATGAGTATCATATATTAAAAAAATAACAGAACTTGTAATACCCATCGATATGGCATACAGAAAAAAAAGAAGTGCTGCAATAGAAGTATTTAATCGTGGCATTAAAAGTGTTATGAATACGACTAATATGAGTTGGGCAATCAGGACAACCATAAAAATACCGGGGCTTGTCACTAAAGGTTTGTATAAGGTTGGGGTATGCGAAATATAGTAGGCTATAGCAGCTGTAATAACAAAAGCAACTGCCATCAAGCCATACACTTTGTACATAAAGCCAGCTAACCGTTCTTGCAATGACTGCGTGGTATATTCCACCGTTATCTCCTTTTTAAATACAAACCAATATACTGTAACTATCAAATAGCCTAGTCGTGTTGTTTACATTACTGCAATAATTTAGTTGGCATTTATTTATTTCTTGCATACAATAGACTGGTTTAGTAAACATAATAGTCAGGTACTTACCGATGCTACATAAATCTAGGATAAAAAGAACGTATATACTTTTATATAAAGGAACAGATATGGTTGTTACAATAACCAAGCAAAATTCCGATCAAGAAATCGCTCAATCAACTATCCCAGTTGTACTAAAAATTTACGCTAGTTGGTGCGGCCCATGCCAGCAAATGGCACCACTCTATGACGAGCTCGCAAAAGAATTGGCAGGCACCTATAAATTTGCCCAATTGAACGTCGATGATGCACGAGAATTATCTATCCAATATGGAGTAACCTCCATTCCTACCTTTGTATTTATCAAAAATAATGAAGTTGTAGGAAAAGAAGTTGGCTACATGGGCAAAGAAGAACTCAAGGCAGTTATTGAAGAACATCTGAAATAACCTATAAACTAACAAAAATATTGGGAGGCATCCATAAGAAACATGCCTCCCATATTTTAATTATAGATTTTGCGCACACAAGATATTATATATCCCCTATCTCAATTTTTTATCCTGAACTTCGTAGCCAAGCTCACGCAACTGCTCACGAATCTTATCTGCACGACCCCAATCTTTAGAGGCACGAGCCTGTTCTCTTTTTTCTATCAGGTCTTGAATCTCGGGAGTAATGACAATTTCTGGTTCAGGCAAAAATTTACAAGAAAGTCCTACAACTTGTTGCAATAACAGTTTAACTTCGCACAAAATTTCTCTATCATTTTTCACACTATCGAGTGATTCATAAAGAACGCCTAGCATGCCTGGGGTATTTAAATCATCGAGCAAAAATTCGATCATGTGCTTTGCTATATCTGACTTGATAGTATCAATACGTAAAGGCTCTTGATCATCACATGGCACTGAATCAAGAATTCGTGTCAAACGGGCGTAACTTTTTTGGGCTACTGTCATATCTTGAAAAGAAAAATCTAGCGGTGCCTTGTACTGGTGTGTTACAAAATAATAGCGAACAACCATAGGATCAAACTTTTTGAATATATCTCGCAACGTAAAGAAGTTTCCAAGAGATTTTGACATCTTCTCATGGTTAATCATCACAAAACCATTATGCAGCCAGAATGTTGCAAATGGTTTATTGGTAAGAGCTTCTGTTTGAGCAATCTCATTCTCATGATGAGGGAAAATTAAATCAAGACCACCGGCATGGATATCAATTTGCGAGCCAAGAAATTTACTTGCCAATGCGGAGCATTCGATATGCCAGCCTGGTCGGCCATATCCCCATGGGCTTGACCAAAATTCACCTTCCGGTTCAGATTTCCAGAGAGCAAAATCTAGAGGATCTTCTTTTCTTTCGCTCACATCGACACGTGCTCCGGCGCGCAGATCTTCTAGTTTATGCTTGGATAGTTTTCCATACTGTGGAAACTCACGAATACTAAAATAAACATCTCCATTTGATTGATAGGCCTTGCCAGCCTGAATGAGTTTTACGATAAAATTAATAATCGCATCTATGTTATCGGTAACCAGAGGTTCAAAACTCGGTGGCAAACAGTTTAATGCAGCCATATCTTCATGAAAATTATCTATTACAGGTCCAGTCACATCGTGAAAGCGCATGCGATTGCCAAATAATTCTTGGGATTTTTTTAAAATTTTGTCATCAATATCAGTTAAATTACGACAATAGCGAACATCAAAGCCTATACACTTAAGAACACGATATAAGATATCAAAAGAAACATAACAACGACCATGTCCTACGTGAGCATTATCATAAGGTGTGATACCACACACATACATGCTCACCTTATGCTGTTCTAATGATCTAAATTCTTCTTTTTTACCCGTAAGAGTATTTGTTAATTTGAGCATAGCAAAAACCTTTATACATAATTGCGGGACACTCTTATTCTGTGGATATTGTAACATGAAGCATCGGGAATGAGAAAGATTCTTATGTTCAACAAACTAGAACACGGAATTCCTCTAGTCAATTATTAAAACATAGAGTATGATATCCGTATCGTCACCAACGAATGAAAGCGAGAAGTTTTAGGCACGAGACACGAGACAAAAGCCCAGGAGAGCTTTGCATGAAATCTTCAGTTAACATACGACATTGCACACGTGCAATATTGCAGATTTTATATTTCTCTATTCCTTTAACATTGGCTATCAGAACTATCGCTCAAGAAGATAGCAAAACTGATCTTCCTGATTCACGAGTATTACAGGAAAATCCAAAAATAATTAATGCAATTATTGTGCAAGGCAACAAACATGTTCCTTCTTCGGCGATTTTGCATCGTGTTCCTTTTAAACCTGGAGAGCCTTTCAACCCGATCAAAACTGGCCCTATGATCCGCAACATGTACAATGAACTTAAACGATTCAGAAATATCACGGTCAAAGGGAAAGAAGTAGATCAAGATCATATTGATCTGTACATATTAGTTGAAGAAAAATGGCCTTTCAAAGAAGCACAATTTGTAGGTAATAATCAGGTCAGTGCATCAGATATTACAAAAAAGATAAATTTTACAGAAATACCTGCCATTGATAAGGATGAACTGTATAAGTATGCACGAATCATGCGGCAGCTTTATATTGAAAAAGGATTTCATCGTGTAGACATTGACCCAGAACTGATTATCAATGATGATGGTACCGCTACTGCTACATTCCGTTTTAAAGAATATAAAAAATCGACAATTAAACGTATCCTTTTTAAAGGCAACAAACATATTAGCAGCAAAAAACTTTTAAGTACGATAATGACACGTGAAGAATGGATTCTAAGTATTTTAGATAAAACAGGAACTTTTATTGCCGATCGACTTGAAGCAGATCGGCATTTTCTAGAAATGCTTTACCAGAGCAACGGATTTTTAAATGCCAAAGTGATTGACATTGATGTTCAAACAGACCCTAAATCTGGACAATTAACACTGGTATATGAAATTCAGGAAGGCGAAGAATATTTTATTAAAGAGATTAAAGCAACGGGCAATGATATCTTAACGGAAGAACAACTTCTGGCCGCCTTACCCATACGCCCCGGTCAAGTTTATTCTCGCGAACAAATTGCCAATAGTATACAAGCTCTTGAAATGATATGGGGAAATAGAGGGTATGCATATGCACACATTGAACCATCGATTATACCTGATGATGACACAAAAACAGTAAGTCTCGCATTTAACTCCGATCTTGGCCAAAAAGTCAACCTCAATAAGATAACAATTAAGGGAAACAAAAAAACACGCGACAAGGTAATCAGACGAAACATTACCTTAGTAGAAGGCAATCCCATCACCAACTATGCTATGGAAGACTCAAAAAATCGCATTGAGTCTCTGGGGTACTTTGACCAAAAAGAAGGTGTTAACTGGAAGATGACACGTTTATCTGAAGACATGGCTGACCTTGATCTTCTTCTCAAAGAAGCTCCAACTGGAAATGCTCATATCAAACTAGGTATTGGAGGACTTGAACGCGACATAAAGTCTCCTATTTCTGGGGTATCTGCAGAAGCAGCGATAGCTGACCGCAATCTATTTGGAAGCGGTATCCAACTTAACGCCTCTGCACGATTTAGCAAAGATGAACGATCGTTCTTATTCAGCTTAGCAGATCCATGGCTCTTTGACAGGCCATTATTTGGAAAACTTGATATTTATTTAAGAAGCCTTGGTTATGATGAATTTCGTCATACACGCCCAATAAATGAGCGTGATGCCGGTGCTAACACTACCTTCGGGTTTGTTACTAATTTTCATCAACTAGGGCTCTTTAATGAAACGTTTATTCGTTTTAATTTGGGTATCGATAGTATTCGATACGATCATCGTCCGATTGCTACAATAACGCAAAACGCCCAGGCTAACGTTGTCTATCAATCGATTTTAGATAAATTATTCTGTCCTGGCGAATATCTGTGGCTCACCCTTAACCTTGGTCAGGATACAAAAAATCATCCTATGCATCCAAGCAGAGGTCATACCTGGCTATTTAAAGCACAACTTGCTGTACCAAGTTTTGGAAGTTGTTTGGCATTCCACAAATTTGAACTTGATTTCAACTGGTTCACACCGTTAATAAATGAATATGATCTTGTATTTCATCTTCATAGTTTTATAGGCTTTGTAAATAATTTCCATGGCCATTTGATTCCTTACCGTGAACTTTTTAATATCGGCGGTCCTGCAAGTGTTCGTGGTTTTCTCTTTGGACAGATAGGACCACAGTTTTTTGTTAATGGATATGGTGATCCTATCGGTGGCAGAAAATCATTTTTCTGGAATGCTGAACTTATTTTTCCTATTACCCCAGACTTTAATATGAAAGGCGTATTCTTTTATGATGGAGGTACTGGCTGGGATAACCCTTATGTCAGCAATCTTTCAGAAAGATATGTCAGAAATAACTACTTCGATTATCGGCAATCAGTAGGCCTGGGCGTGCGCATCTACAATCCAATGCCAGTACGAATTGACTGGGGCTTTAAACTTGATCCGCGAAAAGGAGAAACCCCTTACGAGGTACATTTTGGTATGGCCTATGATTGGTAACATATTGTCTCACTAAATTGCAATACTTACTCTTTTAGCAAGATTTGGCTGCAATCTGATCTATCGCTTTTGCTCAATTGAGTATGATATACTCAAATTCATCGGTAGTACCATTTAATAAAAAGGAGTTCTTATGAATTTTTTTCCTAGTCTTTCAGATACCGTCAAAGGGAATCTATTAATACTTGCAGGCATCATTTTATTGTTAAATGCATTGGGCATTACCTTACAAGTAATTGGCTATCTTACTCTTATCGTCTCGATTTTCATGATAGTATATGGTTTTATTCAAGCTGGCTACTATGCAAAAATTATGGAATTGATCACAAAAAAACATGACACGCATGCCTAAAGTTTCAATCATAAGAACATACAGACCGCTTATCTATGATTATTGAAAAAAAAGATACGCGATCTGTAGTTATTTATTCATCTGATTGGCGATGATCAGGAAATTCTAGTGATGCAGTTGATTGACCCGGTATATTACCAGGCACTACATTTGTTGCACTAATTGAAGATATTTTAATATTATTTTTACGTAAAGCTACCGCAATAGCCATACGAATATCACCAGCTATATCCCACATATCAAGTGTATAGCTAGAACTTAGAAATCCTCTAATTTGGAACACAAAACCATAGGCACCGAACCTATATAAGCGCACAATAGGGGCAGGACTCTTTAAGATATAAGGACTTGCAGCAAGAACTTCGTTACAAAGAGTTTTTACCTTGAGTGGATCTTCATTATAATCAACTGAAATAAATATGTCATCAAACGCAATAAACCCACGCCCATAGTTCCAATTGGAAAAGGAAGAACTCATAACTTTAGAATTTGGAACAATAATGGTCGCACTATTGCGTCGACGCAAAATCACAGCTCGTGGCGTAATACGTCGGACAACACCACGTACGTCATCATCAAACCTAATGTAATCACCAATTTTAACAGGACGTTGGATAAGAATGATAAAATAAGAGATTAAATCGTAGGCAGGATCTTTAATGACCCAACCGACACCCAGTAATAAAGCTGCAACAAAATAGGAAATTTGCGCGCCAAGCCCAACTGATTGAATACCGAGAATAAATGCTATGATAATAATGCAATAACGAGTCAAACTTGATACTGCATTTTGAACTCCATGCTCCACCAAGAGCACATCAAAAATACGATGGAGCACAAAACGATCAAAAATATAGGCGATTAACAAGCCTCCAAGAATAAAGGCAATAATGTGCAAAATAGAGAATAGCGATATTGGATGTTCGCTGAGCTTCATCAAAATAGGCATTGTCAGCCAACTTTTAATATCTTCCCACCTGTTAATCTTTGCAAGAGCTTCTGGCCAATGCCATAATTTGGCACCAATAATGAGCGCTAAAACAACAAAGGTAACCATGGTAGCAATAACAAAAATCCCATACCAGGTCTTTGCATAGGCAAAACGCTCTCGTATACTCTCTTCTTTGATACTAAAAAAGAATGAGGCTGAAACTCGTTTTAAGAAGTTATGCGCAATGAGTAAAGTCTGAACGAGAAGCGCGGTAGCACTAATACGCACAAGAATTCGCAAAATATAACGTCCAAAACCCACATAAGGGTTACTCAGTACAATAAGTGTCACAACCACCAATAAGATAAAATTATAATAGGTATCTACCTGCTTGTAGACCCATTCTCCAAAGACTGTTTGTGTAGGTATTATGTTTAATATTTGGTCTTTTCCAAGCATAAGAATTAATGAAATCTGTAAGATGATAACATTGATTGCAAGCAATATTGTTGGCAACTCAGACTTAAGATAATTGACGAGTAAAAATGCTTCACGAAATAAAAAGATTCCGATTGTTGCATACAATAGTATAGAAAAAATGAGGGCAAATCGGTGTCGAAATTCTTCACTAATCAGAATATAGTTGTGTCGTTCATTAAATAAAACTAAGTGCCGTACAAAACGATTGACCAAAAACAACCAATAGGGAATTGAAAGCAAATAAAAAAGAACATAAATATAGGGATCCGGTATAAAATACAGTTGCCCTATGATATAGAAAATCAACCATGGAACAATATAGACAAAATACCCTACAAAAAATTCGCTCAAGCAGGCACAAAGCAGGCTCACAATGCGTAGCCCCCTATAGGTTTTGCCAACTCCAAGAAAACCCTGAGCTATTGATGGCAGATAGATTCGAAGCATAAAAAAGAATGCTATAAGCAGCAATAATTTAATAATAAAGAAAAGCCATGAAAGTGACGTATCAAAAATCGATATAACCGTCATGGCTAATGCTTTTAAGTTTACATGGGTCAAATAGGTTGTAGCATCGCGCACAAAACGCCCGAGATCAGTACCAATATTTCGTACATCTTTTATTGTTATGGCATATTCAGAACGATACCACTTAATATTTTCAAGTTTATCTACAATAAAGTTTAACTGTAATAATTTGGCATTGAGCTTTGAGATTATATCATCATACACGCTGACTATTTCTTCGATAATTTTAATCTGTCTTTTTACGAGCGTTTGAGCCGAATGCAATAAATCAAGAACCCGTGCATATGAATTTGGATTATTTTTAAACGATGTATCTTTGAGCTTTTTTAGTTCCCGTTCGCGTACATGCAATGATTCAAGCGCTTTGCGTTGCGCATCAGCCATGCTGACAAAGCTTTTTCGTTTGCCTTCAGATTCAGAGCTTTTTGCTGCTGTCTCATCACGCATACCCGTATATTTTTTAATTTCTGCGACAATTTCATGTTCAGATTTAAACTTACGCGATGTTGCGCGATAATATGATTCTTGAATATCTACCTGCAAAGCCTCTTGCGCATATTGTTCTTGTTCAAGAATTTTACGCGTTTCAAGCAAATCTTTTTCTCGCCGCGCGAGTAAAGATTGATCATTAACAAGACCAACCTCAAAAAGACCTATGTAACTTTCGACACTTTTACCTGGTTCAGTTTTCCATTCATTCAGATCTGCATTAAGAAACACATTATATCGTTTGCTGATTTCCTGCAATACAGCATCTTTAGTATCAAATTGATCTATCTCTTTTTGAAGATTCGCTATAGTAGCATCTATCTGCTGTTTGCGTTTGATCAGGTCATCTCGGGCTACAAAAATGTCCAGTTCAGTTACCTTAATTGATGATTCTTCTTTAGCTAAAATATTTTTGAGAATATCCAATTTGGCTTTGCTTACAATGATATTCATGCTTATTATAGCACGCCTGTTTTCTATATCTTTCAAATGCATCTCTTCAAGAATGGTTTTGTCATGATAGAATTTTTCTTCCATAATGAGCAGTTCACTTTTTTGACGTGCATTTAAACCGAAATATTCTGAGGCCTCAGACCCAAGATGCATCCCGGCAAGTTCATCTTTCTTCTTTTTATATGTTTCCTTTACCCCTGCAAGGTACCGCTTTTTGTTCTCATATTCATCTTGTGTATTTTTTTCTTGGCTTGCTAAGGTCTCTATGTTATTTTTAAGCTCAATTATTTTTTGATTAAGACCCTGAACATATTCAAACGAACGGCCTGCAATACCTGCACTCTTTTGGTCTCGCTCATAATTTTTAAAATTAGGGTCCTTAAGATACTCAGTAAGCTGAGCAATCCGCTCATTGACATGTACAAGAATAGCTTCTTTAACCTTTTGCTGTTCTTTTAGTATCTGAAACCAATCGTTCAAAAGTGATTGAGTCTTGAGCAAAAATTCATTTTCAGGTTCAAGCTTGAGAGCCTCTTTGAGGGAGGCAAGCTTTTTTTCGATTTCATTGGTTTTAAGAGACATTTCTGTTGCAAAGGGTGATTTTGCTGCTTCAAGTCCAGCCTTTTCTTTTTCCAATGAGTCCAAACGCTCTTGTCTTTCTTTTAGACCCAACTCCAAGACTTCATCAGGGCGTCCTATCCTATCTGTAACAATTTTTAAAATTCCTTCTGAGGCACTTAAAGTCCCGATAGTACTCAACAGACTGCCCAGAATTATTGTTTTTATGTTCATAATATTTCCACCCACTCGCTTATAACCATCGTTTTAAATTTTTGTTCTTGTGTATGCATAGCTATACACGATTTCAACCACTCTTCAATATCCTTCTCTTGCACCATCGATACCCAAAATGCCCAAAGATTGTCAAGAGATTCAGTTATCAAACTATGAAAAAATTTATTTTGAAATTTTTTTTCTTGAGGGTAAAAACCAAGTAATGCGAATAGTTTACATAAAAAAATTTTTTTTACCACACTCGTTCTCAGCCGAATCACCACTGAATCATCATATAATCTTTGCACATGCTCAAAAACTCCCGGTGTCAAACTCCCAGCTGGCATGCAAAGTGAACAAATTTCAAGAACACTATGCAACAGTAATAAATCTGTATATTGCTCCACGTATGGCATACCAATCATCTCTACTTCATCTGCAACTAACCAGGTACGCTGATTACGTATGGTATATTCAATACTGGCACCGATATATATATCTTCTCGGGCAATAGAACAAACCATAACCCCCTCAAGATGGTCCAAGATTGAAAATACTTGTTTAGTTGGATTGTTCCGCTTGAGGATAATCCCAAGACTTCGTATCATAAAGAACACCATAATTAAAGCTTTATACTATCATTATAAGCCTAACGCATCCTGCAAATCAAAACTACAAAAAAATCAAACTATATATAATTATTCAGCTTGAATAATTTTCAGCATCTTGACATAAGAGGCATCTTCACATATCCTTAGTTAAAGAAGTATTATTATATACCATTAAACAAGAAGGGTTATTATGAATTACAAAATGTTGTTCATTCCTGCATTTGTTCTACTCTCAGTTGCCTCCTGTTCTAGTAAAGAAATTTTGAATTTAAAGACCAAAGAAACTATTGATGCTGCAATCAAAGAGAATAAAAAGGTCATTATCGATTATCACGCTGAAAAGACTTGTGGTCCTTGTCAACAAATGGCAAAAATCCTGCCTGATTTGGCCAAAGCATTCCCAAAAATTCAATTTATAAAGGTCGACATCAACGAATTTGATGTTGAAGAAATTCGTTCTGTGCCAACATTCGTAATGTACCATCATCAAAAAGAGGTCAAACGCTTTACCGGCTCACGTTCAAAAGCTTCATTCACCAATCTGATTAACGATACTTTCAAAAAATGCGTCGATACAAAAAAGAAGAATTAAGTATATAAAACAGAGCAGCATAAAAAAACCCTGCGAATTTTTCGCAGGGTTTTTTTATGCTGCTCAAGTTATTTTAGAAACCATTAAAGCACAGGAAAAATTACCTGTAACACTATCATCACTATAGCAAAGCAATATACAATCCCAATATTGCAGATATTAAAAAAGTTTGACTAATAAAAAATAATAATGTAAAATTACTATTATTGTAATAATAGTAAAGTTTTTATGGGGAGTCTTTTATGAAATTAATACGCACAATAAGTCTTGTCTGCCTCATTATGGTCACATGCGTCCTGGCCATGGACCAAGAAGAACAGGCAATTCTCAATTCAGGACAATTTGCAGTGATGCCACTTGAAGTTTTACGGTTGGTTGCAGACGCCATGGAACCAGATCCAGAGTGTCAATGTGACTGCTGCGGCGACTCCATTTTAGACTGGAAGGACATTAACGCTGTACAAAGCACCTGTAAGCACTTGCGTCAATATTTTATTCCCGATGATCGGAACATCTTATTAGATTTTTCCACAAAAAGACAAGAAACTGAAACGGTTGAAGCTTTTTTGAATCGTGTTCTGGTTCATATGCTCAAATGTAAAATGTACCCACACGAAAAGCCAATTATTCTTAAGCTGAATGAGAATAGACTGTCTGAAGATCTAGTAGCAGTGGCTCGATTCTTTAAAAATATCGACACCCTTGGCCTATCAAAAAGAATTATTGACCTTCAGCTTGCGGACAACAACCTGACCAGTATTGCAGACAACATTGTATTATGTAATAAACTCGGGTATCTAGATCTGGCCAATAACCAGTTATCGACTGGTGATGTTGCTAAATTATGCACGATTTCAACCCTTATGGATCTAAACCTTTCACACAACAACTTGCACCAGCTCCCTGATACTCTTGGAATGCTTGTCAATCTTGAATATTTACAAATTGACAGCAATGATCTATTTCAGCTACCTGATAGCATAGGTTCATTGGCAAAGTTACATCAAATAAACCTTTCTTCGAATCATTTGCCTTCACGAGAGATCGACAAGGTTTGCGCCCTTGAATCAATCGATGATGTAAATCTTTTTAATAATCCAATTACAGAACTTCCCAGCTCGATAAATACAAGAAAAGATCTTGATACCCATTCTTTGACTGTCCTTTCGCTAGATGTCAGCCAATTACCAATGACAGAAATCGCCAAAATTTTTCGTCTTTCTCAGTTAACCGATCTAGTTTTATATGAATACAATCAAGCCACACTGCCAGTTGAAATTGGCAATCTTAAAAAACTTACTAGTTTATGGATATATGGCAACAATGGACCGGTAGTATTACAAGGCTCAGAATTAGCAAAATTAGCAAAACTTGATAACCTCCAGTCTCTGGCATTTCTAAACATTCATATAGCTGTACTTCCTGAAGAAATTTTACGCTTACCACATCTTTCCTCTCTTACCCTCGTACACATCGAATTACCAATAGATGAATTGACAAAGATAGGAGACTGTTCCAATCTCGTATCTCTTGATCTTTCAGCAAATGGCCTGGTGAGCCTTCCAAATAGTATCAGCCGTTTGCAAAAACTAAAGATTCTAGACCTAGAAGCCAATAACTTGCCTGTTGAAGAAATTGCCAAAGTCGGCACCTTAGCGAATCTTGAAATATTAAGGATCAATTTTAATAACCTAGTTTCATTGCCACCACAATTATCACAACTTAAAAAACTCAAAAGACTCGATGTATCAAGCAATCCGATTGAACAAGATGATGAAACCTTTGCCCAATTATTCAGTCAACTACCTAAAAATCTTGAGATCATTGGATTACCCGAAGCTTAATATTGAAAGCCGCGAATCACCAAATTTGTTCGCGGCTTTTTTGATTCTGTGAACCAAATATAAAAAGCCTATAAAATTTATTAATTTTTACAAAATCCCCATCTCTCGATGTAAACCCTTTCTCTTTGTAAGTACATTAAAAGTTGATTAATACATGGTTATGTGCCAGCATAAAAATATCAATCAAATTAAAGATAGGTAGTAACATGAAGTTTTTTATATGTTCAAGCCTTATGTTGAAAGATAAATTATGAATTCTTATGTACGCTTATTTATCTATGCAGCCATACTTGCCCTAATGAACACCTTATTTACAGGATACTGGGATGGTGGTTTTATCCTTTCTAAATTCATCATCAATATTCCACTTATGGGAATTTGTCTTTGGTTTTTTAAAGCATCATTTCCATGTTCAAGTCAATTTAATATGAAAAAAACATTGGTTAATATGGGACCATTCGCGTTGGTTGCTATCTTTTTGTTAGCTGGATACCAATTCTATCTTCATAGGCAGGTAAACATCGGATACGTTACCATGAGCATAGCCTTCGTGTTTTTGGTAATAATTTTCGCTGATATATATCGAGTTAACTAAAGTTAAAATTCCTCGGGATATGAGTATCATAGGGGGCTTTTCTAGAAGTGGCTTACAAGAGTACACAGTTTTACTATATCAAGCACACCCGTAATGCGGGTATGTTTGATATAGCAAGCCGCTAATCATCAAAAAATGGTTCGCGGCTTTTTTTTAATGCAACTCAACTATCCTTGGCCACGGTTTATATAAAAAACAATTTTGCGCTTTTTTATAAAATTGGGCAAGGCCCATATTGATTGATTTTACTAAGGGATCACGTTGTAAGGTACCTGCTATATAAGCACGAATTTTCTTTGTTCCTATAGCTTTATCTCCAGATTCTGATAAGTTCAGAGAAATTCTTTTGTTTCGCGCAAAATCTAACAAAGTTAATAGAACTTCAAATGTTGGTACATTACCGATTTCCGGAATCTGCAGTTGCAAACCTCTGTACCATAATCCCTGCTTCTTTGCATATGCACGGCAGATAATGGCATTGATACCATAGTGTTGCAATTTTTTTGCCAAAATACTCCAGTCGGCAAATCTCAGACGATCATTTTCAGGCAACATAATCATCTGAAAAGGTTTTTCTAAAGCAATGCCTACCTGGAAGGGTTTACATTCACCTAACATCCCCAAAAAACTATAGCCATAACAGGCAGATAATGAAGGTAAATTGGGTGACAGCGGTGCAAGCAGGTTGCCACAAAGTCCTTTTTTGCGATCATAATCTTTCATTGACACAACCTGTAGATGAGCAGAGCTTGAGAGCAGATACTTATTAAAATAAAGAGCAAGTTCCCCGATGGTCATGCCATGACGCACCGGAATAGAAGCGATCGAAATAAACGAATGCAGCGATGGTTCAACAAGTGGCCCCTCCATACAATCGCCAAGTGGATTAGGTCTGTCGAGTACGATTATTTTCTTTTTATGGGCTGCACAGGCTTTAAGAATAGTATACAATGTTGAAATATAGGTAAAATGGCGCATACCACAATCTTGCAAATCGATCATAAAAAGGTCTATGCGATTAAGAATTTTTTGATCAATATTTTTACCGGTACCATGACCATATAAGCTGATAACCGAAATACCTGTTTTTGCATCCTTGTAATCTGCTACAACATGGCCTGCAGGCACTTGACCATCAAGACCATGTTCCGGTACGAGAATAAGGGTAGGTTTAAGGCCACGGGAGACAAGCACATCAATGGTACGGCGACCCTGCATGTCTTTACCTGTTTGATTGGTAACCAGAGCTACGCGAACTTTACGCAACGACTGAATCAATGAATCAGAAACAGCTTCAAGTCCTATTGTATAGTCAGGTACAGAGGTTTGGTCAGTGCCGTGCAGTACGAAATTTAACAGCACAAAGATAAACAACAGTCTCACACACATACCTATCCTTTTAGCCCATGACAACTTTTGGATATGGTTTATAAATGAACGAACTCGAGGCCATCACAAAAAAATGCTCTAATTCATATTTAAGC
Organism: bacterium; assembly: GCA_021818945.1. GTDB lineage: Bacteria > Babelota > Babeliae > Babelales > Vermiphilaceae > JAKASV01. The sequence continues at coordinate 31,271 of JAKASV010000004.1, forward strand.
TCGGCTTGAAAATCTTCTCTTTTAAGAGTTCCCTGGACCAACTCTTTAATTTTAGTCATGCCGGGAATAGTACAAAATTGATTGGAAAATTTTAGCGCTAAGCCCTCTTTTTGGAAAAATTCTAAAGTACCGACAAGCGCCTTTAATAAAGAAAAATTACTAATATCACGAATGCATACTCGTAACCCACTACAAAATTCTTTTTTTCGATGACTATAATATCGATAGCAGCTACTATCAATACCAAGATCTTTTAGTTGCTCTCTGAGTCTGAACCATTGTTTTTTGGAAAATGCAATATGTTGGGGAAGCAAAATACATTGGAATGCCTTATCAGTACCGATACCTATATCAAAAGGAGATACTTCGCCAAGGAGGCCTAAAAAACTATAGCCATGACATGATTCTAATGAATTGATATTTGGCGAAAGTTTCCCTACGGAAACCTTATAGGGATACAAATGTCGGTTGTAATGATCCATAGGAACTACATATAAGTTTGCAGATTTTTTAAGTAAATATTTATTACAGTATTGAGCAAGTTCACCAATTGTCATTCCATAGCGAATAGGAACCGATATTGACAAGAGAGATTGTTGCAAATCAGTCGCTCCAAATGCTCCTTCTATCACATCACCAAGTAAATTTGGTCTATCAAGAACCACGACAGTTTTATTCAATCTACCCGCTACCTCCATGATATTCATAAGGGTACCAAGAGAGCTACAATAACGAATGCCAACATCCTGCATATCAAAAAAGATAACATCTATACCCTTTAGATCTTCCTGTTTGAGTTGTTTGCCCTGTAGATTCATAATAGGTATGCGCGTTACAGGATCAAGACTCTTTTGGTTGCCTGACATCCTGCCTTCATCATTCAAGCCATGAATAGGAACAAAAATTTTTTTAATATGAAGACCTTTTTGCAACAATAGATCAACGTTTCTATTGCCTATCTGATCATGGCCAGTATGATTAGTAATAAGCGCAACCGTAAATGAAAGATCTCCTTTTGATGTTAATGCACACAAAAACTCATGAGAAATATTTTCAAGACCAAGCTTGAAATTTTCTGTACAATCTTCAATTTTGTGAGGATGGTTAAGATACGAAATAAAGAATTGCGGCAAGATAAAAACAAAAACTATCATGCAAGACACCGGCAGCAACGCAAGCCAGTAATTGCCTATTGGCTTTATACTTAATGCCATGACAGTCCCCCTACTACAATCCCCTAACCTTCTGACCCAAGATGTTTTGTGCTTTGCAATTTCATACTATCGAGCAAAGTAAAGAGAAAACAAGAAAAAAATAAAAAAGAGGTCAGGAAATCCTGACCTCAACAAAAATCACTAGGCGATATCAGTTATCTAATCGCGATTAACAACGAAATAATCGACATTAGCTTGATCAAAATATTCAGTGCTGGTCCAGATGTATCTTTGAATGGATCACCGACTGTATCACCAACGACGGCAGCCTTATGTGTCGCAGAACCTTTTCCTCCAAGGTTTCCTGCTTCAATGTATTTTTTAGCATTGTCCCAAACACCACCACCATTTGCCATCATAAGAGCAAGTAATACACCAACAATCGTTGCTCCCACCAAAAAACCACCTAGTGCCTTTGGGCCCAATAACCACCAGGTAACAACTGGAGAAGCAACAGTCAACACACCCGGCAAAATCATTTCTTTGATGGACGCACGTGTGGATATTGCAATACAGCTATGATAATCCGGTTCTGCTGTACCTTGTAATAAGCCTGGAATGTTTTTGAACTGACGACGAACTTCCATGACCATTTGCAATGCTGCCTTACTGACCGAGCGCATCGTTAACGCTGAAATCAAAAATGGCATGACGGCGCCGATAAAGAGGCCAACAACAACATAAACATCTGTTAAATTAAGCACATCAAGTTTTGCTTCTTTCGTATATGCAGCAAATAATGAAAGCGATGCAAGTAAAGCAGAGCCGATTGCAAATCCTTTACCTAAAGCTGCAGTCGTATTACCAAGCGCATCAAGTTTATCAGTAATTCCTCTTACTGGTGTTCCAAAGCCTGCCATTTCAGCAATGCCGCCCGCATTATCTGCGATCGGTCCATAGCCATCAACGGTCATAGTTATGCCGACCGTCGCAAGCATTGATACTGCCGCAAGGGCAACACCAAACAATCCACCAAATTTGAATGCTGCAAGCACGATAAGTGCCAAGATAATAACTGGTAACACCGTTGATTCCATGCCCACAGAAAGACCATAAATAATATTAGTGGCAGCGCCGGATTGAGCACTTTCGGCAACATCGCGCACCGGTTTGCCACTTGTATAATATTCTGTCACGAGCCCAACAATTACCCCAGATGCACAACCTAAGAGCACAGCAACAAAAAGGCCAGACTCGATACCCATATAGGACATATAAAAATAAGAAGAGACTAGTAAAAAGAGGATAGCTACATAGGTTGCATTGCGTAACATAGCAGAAGGACTAAAACGCAATACAAGATTGGAGAATAAGCCTATGACAGAGCCGATAAGCCCAAAAGCTGAAATCACCACCGGTAACAGCATATAAGTCATATTAGAACCATAGGTATTACTTGCAACAATCACTGTTGCCACCATAGAACTTACATATGATTCATAAATATCTGCACCCATACCAGCCGTATCACCAACACAATCGCCAACGTTATCAGCAATAACAGCTGGGTTTCGTGGGTCATCTTCAGGTATTCCTGCTTCTAATTTGCCTACTAAATCGGCACCAACGTCAGCTGACTTGGTGTAAATACCTCCCCCAACACGAGCAAAGAATGCAACAAAGCTTGCGCCAAAACTAAATGCTGTTAATAACCCCAGAAAATGTGCATGATCCGAGAACAAAATAAAAAGACCCAGAAGACCAAGTAACCCAAAACTTGCAACTGCAAAGCCCATGACACCACCACCAAAAAATGCTTCAAAAAAAGCTTCTATTTCGCCCTTTTGCTTGGCAGCCATGGTAGTACGAACATTAGCCTGGGTCGCAGCATTCATCCCAATAAAACCAGTCAATAATGACATAAGTGCCCCAACTACAAACAGCAGTGCAGCAAGCCAACCAAGACTGAATATTAAAATAGGAATTAAGACAGCAACGACGATACCAATGACTTTGTATTCTTCTTTTAAAAAGGTCATAGCCCCATTTCGAATTGCAGCAGCAATGTGCAATGCTTTAGCATCCTCAACTTTGAGACTTTTAACACGCCCAAACAAATAAAGAACGACAAGAAAACCAATCAAAGTCGTCCCTGCAATTAACAAATACTGCAGTAACACCATACAGGCCTCCTAAAAAAAGGTTAAAGAAATACCAATCATTATTATTTAATTTTAAGCAACATCAGTTTTTTGTCTATAAAGAGGTTAAATCGCAATCTTATCGTAGCGATTGAACAATCTCTGCATCAACCAGCCGTACTGGCCCAGTGCCTAAGATTTGAAATTCTTCATGCCCACGTCCAAGCACCGCAATAATACTGCCTGGTCGTGATAATGAATATGCTTTCTCAATCGCCAATTTTCGGTCAAGCTCCCGTATTATATGGCCATGTAAATCTGGCGCAACCCCTTGCATAATGTCATCCGCTATTTGTACCGGATCTTCAGATCGAGGATTATCTGATGTGATTACAAAAATATGCGCATAACGGGCAACAATGGAGCCCATTTTAGGTCGTTTGGTATGATCGCGATCACCACCTGCACCAAGAACGACAATCAGATGATTTGTTAAAGTACTCAGTAATGACAATACTGCCTCACATGAAGAAGGGTTATGTGCATAATCAACCAGGCCTATTGCTCCATTAGGTAATAGATAACGTTCAAGACGTCCGGGCACTTTAGTGAATGTTTTTAACGAAGTAACAACTAGATCAAGATCAATACCAAGTTGTAATGCTATAGCAAAAGAGGCAAGACAATTATACACATTATAGCGCCCCATAAGAGCTGGGCATTCAACCTGAGCTTGGTTATTACCAACCTCTAAGGTAAATCGTACTTCATCGCGCTGCTCGCCAATAAGTTTAGCGCACACATGTGCATGCGGCCTTGAAACGCCATATGAAAAGACATGTGCATATGAACTTACGATAGTTGTAAGCCAAGGATCATCTATATTAAGACATGCAACAGCTCCAGGCTTACGGTAGGAAAATATTTGGCATTTTGCCTGAAAGTAATTTTCCATGGTCTTGTAATAGTCAAGATGATCCTGCTCAAAATTAGTAAATACAACACCATCAAACAGAATGCCATCAACCCTATTAAAGGTAAGCGCTTGTGCAGAGACTTCCATAATGACATAATCAACAGAGTCCTCTACAGCTAATTTCAAAAATTGATGTAAATAATCTGGCTGAGGAGTTGTTAAGGGAGAAGGAATGAGAAGATCATTGACATGATTGACCACCGTTGTCAATAATGCAGTCTTATAGCCAGCCTGCTTGAGTATATGATCAAGAAGATAGGCAGTTGTAGTTTTCCCTTTAGTGCCAGTGATACCTATTATGCGCAATTTTTGTGCTGGATAACCGGCTGCTTGCGCACTGCGCAAGGCCAAACAAAGCCGTGGATTAGATGAACGAGTTATTATAACGTCTGATGATACTATACGCTCAGCAATAGCAGGCGGTACCTGAACATCATGAGAAAGAATGATTTCCGATGCCCCCCGTTCTATGGCTTCTGGTATATAGCGAATGCCATCTTCCTTAAGTCCTTTTATGGCAACAAACACTGACCCGTGGCCAACATGTTTTGAGTGACACGTGACCGGAAACGTGTCTGGAATTTTCCTAATTGTCGTTTTTTCCATAGATTTTCTTCTCACGTTATCATTCTTCTTTGACAATGCATACTTTTTAGTATACTGATCTATAATAAAAAAACTAACGAAATAGGCATAACTATGAAAATTCTTGCTCTCGATATCGGTGACGTTTGGATTGGAACCGCAATTTCAGACCCTTTGGGCATTCTTGCTCGCCCTTATAAAACCATAAAAAGTAATGTTTTTAATGAGGCTTTTGGTGAAGTAGTACTCATAGAACATATACAAACGGTTGTCGTGGGATACCCTAAAACTATGCATGGCACTGAGAGTGAACAAACAAAAAAAACGAAACTTTTTATTGAACAATTAAAAGAGGCTTTCCCCTTAATTAACTTCGTCTTATGGGATGAACGTTTGAGCAGTAAACGTGCTGACAGCCTTAAGCGTGGTAACCTTGATCGGTCAGAAAAGCAAGCTTCTCATTCACGGGCAGCCGCATTCATATTGAGTTCTTATCTAGAGTATCAACAGATACATGCAGACATAAAGTGATAAAGGGCTTTCTTTAGATATTTATTGACAAAAATAGAGGAGATATATTACGTTTTTGATTGAGGGAAAGTAAGCGGGAGTTTTAAAGGGAGCGAGCAGAATGAAGTGTAAAAAATGCGGAGGCCTGATGGTCCTGCAGTCTTTTTTTGACCACTTTATAAACTTTGACGGCTGGAAATGCCTCAACTGCGGAAGGGTGGCTTTACGGAAAGAAAAGACAATAGAGTTTGACGCATTTAGTTTATTTTATCAACAACAAAAATGGCGAAACCGCGGCTAAGAATTCATGAGTCTCGTTATCTGTATACATAACACCTACAACACAGTAGAAATTGCGCTGGCACACGACAACAATGTTATTGCTCATAGTTCAATCTCAAAAGAGCTGGCAAGTGCATCCCTCATCCCCATGATCAATGCATTATTAATCAGTTCTCATCATACACTTTCTGATATAAGCCATATCATCGTTAACCAAGGCCCAGCTCCATTTACTACATTACGTACTGTCATAGTAACAGCAAATGGTATTGCCTTTGCTCACAAAATTCCTATTATTGGCGTCGATGGGCTTGATGCTTGTATGCAAGAATACGGGTCTGGCTCTATAGTCTCTGTTGTATTACTCAATGCATTTAATAAAGCTGTTTATTATGGGATCACAGATCCCATGAAAGGTGAAACCAAAAAAGGTTATGCCTCAATTGAGTCATGCCTTGATATGATTAAATCTATGTACCGCAATATGGACGTACAATTTATAGGTAATGGAACAGCCCTCTATAGAAAAGAGATCGAATCAATATTCAAAAGGCAAGCATATTTTCCCGATCCTCTCCCTTTAACAGCATCCTGCAATCAGATATTAAACTCAGGAATAAATCAGTTGAAGGCTGGTTATTCAACAGTTCACTTTATTGAACCTTTATATCTAAAAAAACCTTTGTCATAATGTGCTGATAGTTTTTTAAAGAAACTATCGCATGAGATATTAACGCGACAAATAGCTGCAAGCCCAATACTCAGCAAGATCAACGTCAATAATAACAGATCAATATCTGATAAGCGCTTCATATGCTCCTTACATAAACAATGTAATCACATCTTGTATCTGCTATGTACTGTAACAAAAATAAGGAAAAAAGATCAAGGGTAAACTCTAGCTGGTACGCACCATCGACCGTAAAGCTCCTAATGAAACAGCTACCGCTTGTTGAGCCCGCAATATCGTATCGGTTAATCGACAGAAAACAAAACCACTATGGTTAAGACTACATTTTTCATCGGCCGTTAAATCTCCCTCAGGACCAATCAGCAAGACTATGTTAATAGGCAATGAAGTATATATAGAATGAATTAACGTATTAAGATGACAACCTTCGGGATCAAAAAAAATTTTAATTGATTCTGGATGAAGATCATTAACCGCGTTCATGAGGGGGACAGGGCTTGACACGTGAGGAAAAGCGAAATTTTTAGATTGCTCAGCCGCTGCCTGCAGTATGCGTTCTATGCGTTCAGCCTCTTTTTGTCCACCCCATGCTCGCTGGGTTTTTTTAGTCATCACCACTTTAACATCTGAGGCGCCAAGTTCAGCCAATGCATAGATCGCTTGGTCAAATGCCTCTTTTTTTAATAGCGGCAATAGAAATGTGATAGAGGGTGTATACTGCACGTTGCATGCAGATGATTGTAACAACATATTAACATGTCGTTCATTAACCTCTTGTAGTTCACAGACCATATGTTTGTCCGAATCAAACAAAGTAAATGTTTGTCCTTTTTCCAGTCGCAGGACATGCATGATGCGGTGGCACAGTACACGATCTTGCACAATCAAGTGAGCACCCCTGCGATTATCATGACAAAGCTTTGTTGTTTCAGCATAAAAAAAAGCAAATGAATGTTTTTCATGGTGACTTTTGTTACGCATCACAGCAATGTCCCCGCATAATAGATTGAGTATTGTTCTGACCTTCGTGAGCATGCCACCATGAATTCCAAAAGTTATGTATAGCATTCTTCAATGCTAAATATTGCACAAAAATATGACTGCCAAAAGTACGCAGTTTAGTCATAAATGGTGAAACAGGTTTAACTTTGATTATGCCATCTTGTACCATTGAATCAATGATATTCTCAAATTCAATTTCTCTCTCTATGTCAGGATCGATAAAAATCTCGTCCCGGTTTTTTGCAATGACTAATCCTTGTCGACATCCTTCTAATAAGGACATCGTTTTTGATGTCACGTGCAAACTATCGACTATGTGAGTAGGAAGTAGGCAAGCACAGGCACTTTTTACTGGGCAATCGTTAACTATCTCAAGAGCAAATGACCTATTGTTGACCATGCCAGATATTTTTACACACGGATTACCTGCAATAGTAGATCCGACAATTACAGAAACTGGCTGCATGATAAGTGATTGAGTTACATCAACACCAAACATGGCACCCCAATTGAAACAGTAATCAGATATCGCAACATTGTGTGAGCGAACAACAAGTAACCCTTGTGTTTCAGCATTACACAGAACAGCATCATACCCCTCTAAAGGATCAGATAAATCAAGACTAAATATCTTCTGATTTTCACTACACCCTCGAACAATTGGACACCTATACAGGCTGACAAGCCCATGTTCAAGCGTAACTAGGATCAGATCATAGGAAGTATCCTGATAGGAGGTTACATCAGAATTTTCACCATAAACTAATAATCCCGACAGAACCAGCAATAATCCAGACAGTTGAATAGGTAGTTTCATGTAATTTTCCTTTCTCAAGCAAACTCAATTCCTACGAGTCAGCATACACAACTGATTCATGTATGTATACTTTCTATATAGAATTATCATCAATAACCAGCCGCATACACAAAAAGTAAAGCAATATGACAAAAATAAGCGTTTACCATGCGTTATCATAGCGCTTACATAAGCCCAACTATCTTAACGCATGCCAATAAATAATTATCAAACTATGTCACCCGAGCAACGACATACAGCGGCTTTTACGAACATATAAATCATCTTATAAGCTCATCGAATCTGTACAATTCGAAAATTAGTGCTATGCTTATAAAATAAAATATTTATTGATCAAGGAGTCACTATTTGATTAAACGACTCACCATAAGCATTATCATTTGTACCCGCAACCGCCTTGATTGTATTGGGCAATGCCTGACATCAATTACACAACAAACAACCGCCCCAGATGAACTCATAATCATCGATAGTAGCGATGTCCCATTAATAGCCCAGGACGCATTTAATTCTCAATTCGATCATAATACCTATACAAAGACAAAGCTTCTCTATAGACATACAAGGCCTAGTCTAACTTACCAGAGAAACATAGGAGTTGATCTTGCCCATGGCGATATCATATATTTTTTTGACGATGATGTTATCTTAGAGCCCAATTACATCCAAGACATGCAGCGTGTCTTTGCAGGACATCCAAAATATAGCGGCGGATCTGGCTCTATCACAAACATTCCGCCTTATAAAAGAACATTCAGATACGTTATCCGTAGCTTTTTTTTGATTCAACGTAATTATTCATCCGGGTACTTTACAAGCTCTGGGATGCCTACCCATGCGTATGGAACTTCAGAATTTAGAGAGATTCAAGCTTTGAGCGGATGTTGTTGTGCCTATAGGGCACAGATATTTAAAAAACATAGATTCGATGAAAATTTAACACGTTATGCATATATGGAAGATTGCGATTTTTCAAAACGTGTGTCCCGCGACCATCTACTATTTTACAACCCATTTGCCAAACTGGCACACAATCAATCCCCATTAAACAGAGAGAAATTGATTGATTTTCGTACTATGTTTTCGAACTATTATACGTATCTATTTTTTAAAAATTTTTATCCAGAAAAAAAACTACGTATCATCTCCTATTTGTGGAGCATGCTAGGCTTAGGCATCGAAGCTTTTTATAGCACGGTGGTATTGCACAATACAGGATACATTCGTGGCTACTTTAAAGGAATTTATACCTATCTGCACACACAAAGACATCAAAGACATTACCTTCCTTGACAAAATACCGAGCATACCGTACCTTTCAAAGTGATTTGCGTTTATTGTCTGTTGGTCCTCCAGAGTAAGGATTCTTATGAAAAATACATTATCGTTGGCAATTGTTCCATTGGTTTTAACACTGATATCTGCATCAGCAACACCAACCAAAGTCCCTGGGCAATTGTCTAATCTTTTACATGAAAAACAGATTGAAACATATGTTCAGAATATTATTGCGTCTTTACTTCATGGCAGTGCAGCACGAGACCAACAAGCAATTTGTAAGCATATCACCAAAAAAATATCAACCCCTACCGGTTGGGAAAAATCATACAACCTTCCTGTTGAACGCACCCAACAAGAAGTGTATCAAGCAGTTTTAAGTGGCATTCTAGATTTTGTTGAGCGGCAAAGTTTTACATTAGCAAAAAAAGAAACCGGAGATTACCTATCAACTACTCAGATAAGTGAAAAAATTCGTAATGAATTAGCTTATAAAATATCATCAACAGACAACTTTATTCCAGGTGAACTCAGCGAGTTTATAGGAAAAAATTTAGAATACAAAGTTCAGTCAACATGTTATTATATGAGCATTCCTTATAAACCATTTATTAAACGATACGATGAGAAAAAATGTCGTATCTGTTTCAATCGTTTTAACTCATCTCGCCCATGGATTTATATTTCTCCATGCGGACATGACATATGTACGACATGCGCAGATACGTATTTTATCCGTCAAGACAAAGTCCGGTGCCCCGCATGCAACCAGTTTGTTGATACCTACCAAATTCGTATGAACCTCTATATACCTACCGTTCTATAATTATTAGTGGACAAAATCAGTGGAAGATATTTTGAATGCCTGGCGATTTTCAAAAAAATATCAAAATTTAAGCCAAAAATAACGATCTAAGCAATATTTAGATTATAACGGCAAAGTCCTAACTATAAAATGTTTAACAGAGCGCACTTATTACTAAAGTCATTACTCCATAATTATTTTTGCAGCTATGAAAAGCTTGACTTTCCTCCATTTTTTTGGAACTGTTTTAGTGTCCCTAAACGAACAATACAATAAAGTATTGTTCACCCCCTAACCCTTCAGCTTTTTCAAGTTGAAGGGCTTTTTTTGCCCTGTTTAACGTTATTATTTTACTTTCGTTTAGCTTAAAATCATTAAAGAGGATATGGTTACATGACACCGGAACAAATTGGGATTTGTCGTTGCCAAGTTGATGTTTTGCACAGACATTAATCGAGTATTACCTGCAATTGCAGAAATCCATTGAGGAACTGTGGGCAATGCACCAAGGAGTTCGACAATGATTGGCTCTTCTTGATACCACCCATGACTCACGCTAGGCTCAGTAGAACATGTGACACAATGTAGAGAATTTTTGCACGCTTGTTTAACGATGCAAGCCATCAGATCATGTGTCTTTATCTGCGTATTGTATACACCACAAAGTTCCCTCTCCATCTCTTTGATAGATTTTGAAAGCATTATACAAACTTGTTGTGCTTTTTCTTGTTCTTTAATCTGTGCTTTCAGAGTCGTATTTATTCTGCGATAACGATCAATCGAGCCCTGCAAAGGTTTATAGAGTACCAGGTACCACACGGCAGATATTACCATCAGTATCAATGCAGTACCGAAATAACGGTACCCAGTAGGATATTGCACCATATGCATATACCAATGTTGATAATAGGGAATAAAATATTTCATAACTACTCTCTTTTTTTTAGCACAACATTAATAATTTTGTTTGATCCATTGCATTGGATCAACAGGCATATTATTTACACGCATTTCCCAATGTAAATGGTATCCTGTAGCATAACCAGTTTTACCTATAGTTCCAATAGGATTACCCTTGGCAACTCTTTGCCCGACTTTAATATTGGCAAAATCTTCAAGATGGAAAAATAGCGACAATATTCCCCATCCATGATCAATAATAACTGTATTGCCACTATTAACATAACGGCCCATATGCGCAATAACACCATTTTGGGTAGCCCAGACAACACTACGCGGTGCATTGATAAGATCAATAGCTCTATGCATGTAGCGACCTCTTTCCTGAGTTGTACGAACAGTGCCAAATTCACACGTAACGCGACCATTATCTATGGGGAGACAAAAAGCTCCGTGCCATAATTTTTCACGCCATGATTTCTCATTTATCTGCACCAATGCATCTTCAAGTTTTTGCTGGTCATCTCCTTTTTCTCGTTCTTCTTTCAGTTTTTCAGCACTTACATGTAAGGTCTCTTTTTTGAAGGGATACAACACAATCTGAAACTTATTGTCAAGAGTTACCGTATTACCGACCTTATCGGCAATTTCAACCGAGAAAAGATATTCATTAGGAGTTTCTTCACATGATGTTGGTATAAAACACTCATAGATCAAAGAATTTTTTGCTTCAGGAAAACTGGCATATTTATTGGCAAGCGCATAGACATAGGCACTTTCGATCTCTTTGTTTACTTGAAATTGGACATGTAGTGTACGTCCCTGTAATACCTTGTACTCAGACTCAGACTGAACAAGTGCTGCTTGTAGGGGCAAATTATCGACAAAAAATGAACAACTATGTGAAGCTTTATTCTTATGGTAACTACTATCAGTAAACTCAACTTTTAGTGTATGTTTGCCATTATTTAACGTCTGAGTAGGAATAGTGAAAGGATAGTCTCGATTCCGTTTGATACCTTCATATGCACGGGTTAAAGGTTTTTCGTCTAACGCTACCGAAATCGTTCCTGATTTATTACATGCAATGCTACATACTATATCTCCATTGTAATAGGAATTTTCTGATAATCCAGACAATACCAGTTGAGGGCTATGGGTATCAAAAAAGTAGCTATAACCCTTCCAACTAATAATTGACACAATAAGTAGACCTGTAACAGCTAAAATAGTATGTATACGAAAGATCATTTTTTCTGTTCCCGAACATGAAAAATTTGTTAAGCCATTTATACCTGAACTGCTAAAAAGTATACATATTTTATACAATGACGCAAATCTAGAAAAAAATTTTTGATGTGTAGTTACGTATCTTAAAAGCATAAAAATCGGCTACCTGAAAACTACCAAGCAAAATTTTTAAGCCACAGGTAAAACGCGATACTTTTTTATTCATTAAACGTCAATTATGTACATTGGCAGGGTAAAAAATTTAATAAAAATTTTCTATTACCTGAAATTTATCGTGAATGGATAACACCGAGTTTGGGACACAAATGCGCGATAGCACAACGAGAACAGTAAGGTCGCGTTGGAGTACAAATATTTTGTCCCCAAAGAACAAATAGGTGATTAAGCTCAATCCAATAATGTTTTGGAACTATTTTTTTTAAAGCTTGTTCAGTCTGTTCTGGTGTTCTTGTTTGTACCCATCCTAAACGATTTGCAATCTGATGCACATGGGTATCAACACACAGAGCAGGAATATTAAAAGCATAACCAAGTACTGCATTGGCAGTTTTTTGGCCTACACCTTTTATCGATAGCAGTTCTTGCTCCGTCTGTGGCACATGACCAGAAAAACGGTCAATCAGTTCCTGACATACAGATCTGATTGTTCGCGCTTTCGCCCTAAAAAAGCCTATCGAATAGAAGATTTTTTCTAAATCATGTACTGGTATCGCCAAAATTTCTTGCGGAGTGTGCCCCCGCGAAAAAAGCTTACGAGAAATTACTACAGATGTCGTATCTCTCGTGCGCAGACTTAAGAGACAACTTATAAGAATTAAAAAAGGATCACGACCAAATTCTAAAATAATTTGATCAATTGCCGGAGGAATAAAGGTCTTGGAATTTTTGCGCAAAAGAACAAAAACTTTTTTAACCTGAAATTGTACTTCCTCCGGCTTGCCCACATCCATCTCTCTGTTTTCTTTCTACCTTGTAAGAAGCAATCTACAAATGCCTCTTATACACATGGAGGTAATTCAGAGAGTACAATTCCAACAACCAGAACTGCCATAAGAGCAAACTTATAGAGTGCTGCTGTGTTGAAAGCAGTAAAACATGGTTTAAAATTCATAAAAAACCCCTTTGTAAAAAAGTTAAACTATATTACTATGTAAGAGTATAATTTATTACTGTCCATATGCCAAGAGATAAAAAAAATGATAGGTAATAGTTCCGCTATCTCTACCCTAGCAATTCCAGAAACATTAGATTTTCTAGAGCACATATTCGGAAACTGCTATTTTTTGTTAATAATGGCGATTATTTCTTTTTTAGTAAAATTATACATTTCTGTTGTTCTTGCCAAGAACAAACCTACATCCAAAACGCTCAGAGTTAGTTGGATATTTCTGATGATAGTTCTAGTTGGAGCAATGTCGGAAGACCTCGCTTGGTTTTTGCATACATTACAGAGCTATATTTTTCCCACATTGGACTACCGCATCGTGAGAATTTTTGTAAGAATTTCTTTGATTCTAGTCCCCATTCGCTACCAAGCCATTGGATTTTTTTTAGAAAATTCAGTAACCCAACATTACAAGATAGGCTGGCGACAAAAGATATTTTTAGGTCTTACCAGCATACCGATCGTTACCTACTTAATAATTATATTCATCGACTTCAATTGCACTTTTCATGAAGTATGTTTATTACCTGAAATCGTTGCCGTCAAATTTACTCCCATGTACTGTCAACTCATTCTTTTGCCGATCAGCCTTTGGTATACTCTAAAACAATTGAAGCGAGCTCAGCTGCCACGAATTCTCACCCATCAAATTCGCATGCTCACGCAGGCTCTTATTATTCCAACTATTATCATGGACTTTTTACAAAGCTTCCCTTTTGATTTTTGTATTACGTCAATCACCTGGATCACCAACAGCTATACAATTTTAGGTATTTCTAACATTCTACTCACTTCTATGACCTATTATTGTGCTCGCAAAATGGTTGGCTTGCGCTTTCTGAATCTGACCAATCATGTACAATCACAAAAAAACTTTAATTTCATCGACAATTTCAAGGATGTATTAGAACAGTTAGGACAAGTTTCAACAATTCAAGAGTTGAACTTTATCGCACAAGAGAATTTTCAAAAAGCGTTTCATATTCCATTACGCGCCACAACCTTACACACCTGTACCTATCCAATCCACAAACACAGACAATCACAAACTTCTGTTTCTTGCGCGATTGATACTGTTCTTAGCACGTCTGAGAGTCAATTATACAAAGATATAAGACAAGCAAAGATTCTCATTAATGATGAAATCGCTTTCAATAATTTTTATGAGCAAGATGAACAATCAACCAATATGCTTAAATTTCTCGACAATATCGGCGCAGATATTTTCCTTCCACTATGCATTCAACACAAAATTGTTGGATGTATAATCATTGAACGTGGGTCTCGAGCTAAAGCTCTGTATGGGAATGTAGAACGGGATGAGATGATAATTTTTGCCAGCTACTTGGGTAATATTATCAATCTTTTACAAAACAGAACACTTGAACATGTTCTTGCTTCAGAAAAGGAAATGAAAGAAGCACTATTCTCTAAGCATCAAGAGGTCAATCAATACAAAGAGAGCATGCGCTCATTTTTACACAACACAAAACATTCACGCGTCGGGATAGTATTTTATAAAAATCGTCAGTTTGTTTTTGGTAATCGCGAAGCTCAAGAACTCATTAAGCTGAATCTCAATGTCCATATAGGACACCCTATTACAAAAGCATGCCGTCAAATTGTCAATGATGTTGAGCGTTATCAATCTACCCAAACAAAGCTTACTCATGATGGCAACGGGTCAAAGATTGTCATTAATGGTATGCCCTATTTAGAGCGAACACACGTAATATTAGTCATTTATTATCCCGAGGCGACTGATCTCATATATAAACAGATCGATCAACTTAAAGATCCATCTGAATGGGATTACCTGCTCTACTTAGAAACTACAAAATCGGGAAAACTCATCAATCAGATGATACCCGGTAATGGTAGACATCTATTGAATTTTAAGATTGATCTTCTTAAAACCGCGTTGAGTTATAAAGCGACATTGCTCGATATGCCCTCTGAAGATCTTGTTCCAACAGTTGAGCTGCTTCATCATATAAGTCTGCGGACTCAACTTCATACACTCGTTCTTGAACAACCACAAACAACGCCTGATATTACCATTAAATTATTTGGTATGAATCCATTGTTTGGAACGCAGTCAGAAGAACCTTTATTACAGAAACTCGACAATACCGGCACTCTTTTTATACAGAATATCCATTTTTTAAATCGAGAAACTCAAGATTATCTTGCTGATTTTATTCACTATGGATTTTTTAAAATGTATAAAAGTGATCAAAAGATTTTAAGCAATGCTCGCATTATCTGTTCGAGTAACCAGCAATTAGATACGTTAGTCAATGCAGGAAAAATGTCACTCGAACTATTACAAGAATTACAAAAAACAACACTCATGATGCCAGCCTTGAGCAGCATGGGTGAAGATGAAATTGATGATTTGGCACATGGTTTTGTCCAGCAAGCTTTGTCAGACAAAACTTTTGAAAAACTTCTTGAATTTGATAAACGCGACCGCAAGCACATTATCGATTCACGGCCTACAAGTTTACAAGAACTGAAAAAGCGGATCCAAAGCCTTCTTGCCCAAAAGTCGCGTTCCCATAATATCAACCTTGAAAAAATTTTCGATCCTGCCTACCAGATTACAGATCCAGATCTTATTGAAATAGCACGATTAGGCAAGCATGCCCTTAAGGATGAAAAAGCAATGACTATTTTGTGGAACAAGTTTAAAAATCAGAATAAGATTGCCTCATTTTTAGGCGTTAATCGATCTTCAGTCAATCGTCGATGCAAAGACTATAAGTTAATTTAAAGATACGGTAATATGATTAAGCAATAGTAGTTGAAGATTGAAAGGGATTTTCGATGAATTTTGATAGAATTTTTGGCATTATTTGTATAATTTTTGGCCTATTCATTGCATTATTTGCGCTTGGTGACATCATCTTACGCATTATGATTGCTCTTCTTGGATTATTTTTAGTAAATTTTGGTATGCGCTTGCGTGGCATGCTACCACTTCACATTACGATTATGCGCATGTGGAGCAGTCGCTACGATTTATAAAATTTTTTATAGCTAAAATATCAGTAAAATTTTAGCTGGGAGTTATTATGAGTTGGCAAAAATTTGTTGCGTCTGATGCGATTATCTATGGATTTAAAGAAACGGTAAATAACGTACGTCTTGCTCTCTATAGCATGCTTATACTACTGTGTGAGGTAGTTGCAAGTCTCCTCATTATTGGCTTGCCAACTCTCATTTTTGCTTTATGGCAAATGCCTTCTTTAAGAGCAGCTGCTGTTCAAATAAGAGAAGCATTTCGATTAGGATCTTATGGAGTTTTACAAACTATATTTGATCAGATCAGCATTACCCAGATGACTCTGTCGGTTAAAATTATCTTTGCTCTTGCGATTCTTATATTTCTCATTTTATGTTCAATGTTTGCTGCAGGTTATATTCGCATGATTATCAAATTTCACGATACAGGATCTGCCAATCTACGCGAACTATGTATGGGATGGCATCGCGGCCCACGCTTATTACTGGCAGGACTGATCTTTTTTGTAGGTATAAGTTTAGGTTTATGTTTGTTTGTAATTCCAGGGATATACATCTTGGTTCATGGAATTTTATTTCCCTTTTTTATTGTTGATAAAAATGCTGGAGTCATCGACTCTTTTAAAAAAAGTTATGCCTCGGTGAGCGGCTACGGTTGGCACATAGGCGCGGTTCTTCTTGTAGGATTGGCTATGAACTTCAATCCAATTATTATTATTTTTGTGTGCTTTACTAAATTGCTCATGTATACCCATGCCTATCGGCGGTTAACAACATAGACTTTGTAAGGAAAGTATGAAGCATTTTTCTTTTTGGACTACCAAAGATAGCACAGCACTATTACATGAACTTGGGACAAGTACTCAAGGTTTATCTTCACAAGAGGCACACCAGCGATTGGCACAGTATGGACACAATCTGATTGATATCAAAGATGAGAGCCCAATTACACTATTAATAAGACAATTGAAATCTCCCTTCAATTCTCTACTTCTGGGGGCTACTACCCTTGAGTTATTTATTGGTGAATATACAAATAGTGCTCTCATTCTTATTCTTACACTCATCAATATTTGCATAGGATTTTTTCAAGAATATAAGGCGCATCGTGCTATCATATTATTGCGCCGTTATATACCATCTATGACAACTGTCATGCGACATGGCAAGCCCATGCGTATAGCAAAAGATCTTTTAGTCCCGGGTGATATAATAGTCTTGGGACCAAATTCAGTCGTTCCTGCAGATGCACGCGTAATTCAAGGAACAATCATCGTCGATGAATCAACATTGACTGGCGAAGCAGAACCTGCAATCAAATCTCGTGAACCATTGGCTGCGGAGACTCAAGAGATTTTTCAGGCAAAGAATATTGTTTTTGCAGGCACGAGCATTATGAGCGGAACTGGTCTTGCAGTCGTTATTGCTACCGGCAATGGTACAATTTTTTATACAATAACTGCAGGTGGGTCATCTTCACAAAAATTAAGTAGCTATGAAAAGAGTCTCCTTAATGTGTCACGCGTGACTTTGCATTTTGTTATTCTCACTGTCGCCATTATTTTTATTATTAAGCAATTAATACACGCCAATGTAAGTATGACTGATGAATTGGTATTTTTTATAACTCTCATTGTAGCAATAGTACCTGAAGCGTTGCCAACCGTGGTTGCTTTTTCACTCTCTCAAGGTGCCTTGAAATTAGCCAAGAATCAAGTCGTTGTTAAGCGCTTAACCGCTATCGATGATCTTGGTGATATCGAGATTCTTTGTACCGATAAAACGGGAACCATTACCGAATTACATCTATCGGTTGACGCAGTTGTGTCTGATGACCCTAAAAACTGTCTTTTATTCCTACTCATGGATACACTCATCCATGCCAATGGTACTATTTGCACGGGAGTCTTTGATGACGTACTTCTTAACTATGCCGATCAAACATTAAAAGATACATTAAAAAGATATGCTGTACTGGGCAACATTCCCTTTGATTCATTTCGCATGCGCATAACACTGCTTGTCCAAGATGAGCAAGGTAGACGTTTTTTGATCGCAAAAGGAGCTCCTGATGTTCTTTTAGAGCTCTCAAGCTCTGTTGATAGTTCTTTATCTATCGAACAAATGAAAGAAAAAATTGAGGCTTACGGGCGCGAAGGAAAACGCACATTGGGTGTCGCTTATAAGCAGATATATCAAGATACACTTGACCCTGAACTTGAAAAAGATCTGAATTTTTTGGGATTTATAGCATTAAACAATCCAATCAAAAAAGGAGTCATAACAACTCTTGAGCTTGCCAAAAAACTTGGTTTAAAGGTCAAAATGATTACAGGTGACAGCAAAGAAGTTACAGGCTTTGTCGGCAAGCAAATTGGACTTGTTTCGCATCATGATGAAGTTATTACTGGTGCAGAACTTGCACAATTACAATCAGCTGAATTTAAGGAGAAATGCCTCAAATATTCTCTATTTGCACGTATTGACCCTAAAACTAAAGCTAACATTATCTCATCGTTACAAGAATTTCATGAAGTCGGTTTTATGGGCGAAGGTATCAATGACGTGCCCGCACTTAAAAAAGCCAATGTTGCTATCGTCGTTCAAGAAGCTTCAGATGTTGCTCGCGCAGTATCGGATATCGTGCTCTTGAAACGAGATTTACATGTGATAGTCTCTGGTATTGCGCAAGGGCGCATAACATTTTCTAACATCAATAAATATATAAAATGTACGTTGTCAGGAAATTTTGGCAATTATTATTCACTCGCATTTTTTTCTCTCCTAGTCCCCTTTTTACCTATGCTGCCCACACAGATTTTGTTGATCAATCTTCTTTCTGATTTTCCTCTCATATCAATCGCATCTGATCGCGTTGATGCCTATCAAATTCGCCGGCCCAAAACCTATAGCATAACCACCATGTTGCCTCTTATTTTTTTGCTTGGCTTTGTGGGAACTTTGAGCGATATTATATTTTTCGCCCTATTTTATAATCAATCGCCAGATATGTTCAGATCACTTTGGTTCCTGCTTAACATTCTATCTAATATCATTCTTATCTATTCGGTTCGTACCTCGAACTTCTTCTTATATGGCTCTAGGCCGAGCTGGCTTCTTATGCTAGCGTCCTGTATAAGTTTGTTTATTTCTTTGATACTGCCGTATAGTACATTAGGACAGGCATGGTTTTCTTTTGTAGGACCAACAATGCCAGATTTAGCAAAAGTCTTTGGTATCGTTATTATCTACGGCATCATGACCGAATTTGTAAAAGTGCAGTATACAAAATATATGCTGAGGCCAAACAACAAAGCAGGCACGCCTTCATAGTCGAGAACTACTGTTCCCGTGATTTTGATCTATAATCACGCTTAAATTTTTTCTCAATCTCCTGTATCTCAAGAATCCAACTGGCGGGTCGTCCATGCGGGCAGGTAAGATTGTTCTTAGTATTACCAAGATCTGCTAGCAACTTTTGCATCTCAAGCATAGTTAACGTATCACCTGCCTTGACCGCCGAGGCACATGCCATAAGAGCACGTAATTTGTCATTAATATGGATACGTATATCGCCAGGATACTGATCAGAGAGTAGACTAATAAATTGTTTAATCAGTTCAATCATATCTACTTTTTGTAAATGCACAGGCGTAGAACTGACGAGCAACTGATTTTTTCCAAACGGTTCAACATGGATTCCATGGGCATACAAGATATCTAAATATGGTTCTACAGCTTGTATATCTTCCACTGTCATGTTTACAATAATAGGAAAAACAGTTTTGACTGTTGCAACTTCTTCAAATCGCCTCGCAAAAGCCTCGTACAAAATACGCTCATGGGCAGCATGTTGATCAATGAGCATAAGACCATCTCCATGTTCAATTAATATGTACGTATTTTTATATTGACCGATGATATGCAATGGTAGATCATTTTTTTCTTTTTCTTCAACAATATTCAAATTCGCGTCTGGCACCACGATATCCTGCTGTATAACAGACTTAAATTCATGCAGAAACGGAGGCTCTTGAGTAAATTTGATCTCATTAAGAGGCTCAGCTTGTATTGGCTTAATTTCCGGACCAAGCACAGACTTTTGTACAGGGGACATATAAGAATTGCTTATAGCAATCATGGGATCATGAAATAATGGTGGTGGCAATTCCGTAGATTGTGCCTTTTCAAATTCTTGCTGTTGTGGGATCAGCTTTTTGATAACCCGTTCTTCTAAAGCTTTTTTAACAGCATCACACAGTATCGATTCGACAACATGTGGATGCAAAAACTTTACTTCTTCTTTGCGCGGATGAATATTAATATCAACGACTGTAGGGTCTACAATAATAGAAATCACCGCTGCAGGGTAACGTGCCGGTGGCAGTACATTGGCATAACCTTTCAATAATGCTTTACACAGATGCTGGTTTTTTATCCAACGGCGATTAACAAACATAAAAATACTAGAGCGATCATACTTTGCAAAATGATGATGTGAAATAAGCCCCTCGATAAAAATATTTTTTGTGGCATCATTACCCCTTACTGCAATAAGCGCATTACTCGTCTGAAAATCCCATAGTTGTACTGCACGTGCTATCAATGACTCTGCTGGGGGACAATTGATAATCGAATCACCGTCTGAAAATAATTCAAAATGAATTGACGGATAGTCGAGGCAATAGGCAGACACCAGATGAAAAATTTGGCGCCATTCGGTCTCGCGAGTTTTTAAGAATTTTTTGCGAGCCGGAATCGTATAGAATAAATCGTATACCGTTAGATCGGTACCCGTGTTTGCACTCACGATTGATTCATCAGTAATTGCTCCATCTTCAAGCATAAGTTTGATTCCAACTTGTGACTCGAGTTCTTTAGTAATCAGTGTAACACGGCTCACGGAAGCTATACTTGATAATGCCTCGCCACGAAATCCAAATGTCGAACATTGTTCAAGATCACGGAGTGTTGTAATTTTGCTTGTCGCATGATGTGCAAAACAAAGCCTGGCATCATCCTGCGCCATGCCACAGCCATTGTCGATGATACGCACTAATTGCTTGCCACCATCTTCGATGCAAATTTTTATATAGGTAGCTCCGGCATCAAGAGAATTTTCTACCAATTCTTTGACAATATTCGCTGGCCGATCAATGACTTCACCAGCCGCAATTTTTTGAACTTCTTGTAAAGATAATTGATGAATTTTAGGCATATGTTCACGCATATAATAAGTTATTTCATTAGACAATATGTAGTTTACTTGCACTCCTTCATGATTACAATGGCCAGAAAATTTTTAACTAAACTATCAATGAACCATCAGAACATCGCATTATATAAACATTAAATTCTTGTATTGCTTTTCACGGAATTAATCCTTCGATGCGACATGAAGCATGTCTTACTCAGGACGAATGGGTTAAAAAATTTTTATTCTTGTACTAAGTCAAATCACAATAACATGTTATGTTAATTGATTTTTTCGGTCGACATAAAATTTAAGATTGGTTTTTGCGCGTTCATCGTCGGGATTTACCTCCAAAGCTTTCCTGGCGGCTGCTTCGCCTTTTTCATATTGCCCTACATACCAAGCAGAAATGGCAAGAAGGTCGTATCGTGTAAAGAGATACAATTCTTTTTCTATATCTAGATTATCTGGACAGGGTAATTCACAGGCTCTATTTGCAAAAAGATAGGTCAACGCATTATCATGCATAAGATAATAATGTTTCGCAATACGCACCAGTGGCTCAGCCCTGAGAGGATTAAGTGCAAAGGCCTTCAAGTAATATGAGAGTGCAAGTGCCCAGGTTCGTTGTTCGCCATTGCTTGATCTTTCAAGTGCGCAGGCCAGCTGATACACCTCTCTGAAGGTCTCTTTTCCCCACAGAGAACCATAGCGCTCTCTAATTTTTTTGTCTTCTGCATCTTTTTGTGGCTTGAATAGAGTGCCAGTTGATAATCCATGGGTATTATAAAAATATAAGGCATAGTAGCCATCTATTTTTTTAAATTGAGCACCACCTTCAACCGCTCTTAGCCACATTTCCCAATCGCCTGAATATTTGTAAGTCGCATCAAAAAGGCCAAACATATCATGCAATGTTCTACGCCACATAGGATTATTGCATGGCCAACTTTCATGCATAATCTCTTTAGAAAAATGGGGGGAAGGAGAGAATTTAGCCCCTGTGTGTTTTTCAAATGTTTCATTAGCCACAAGAGTATAATATCTGTCAGAGTACACAAGCATGATATCAGGATTGCAATCCAATTCTGCAGCATGAATTTGATAGCAATTATGTGCTAATCTATCATCAAGATTTGCATTGGTAATATATTCACCCCTGCTCATAGTAATTGCCATATTCCAAACTCCATAGAGCCCCGGATCTTTATCAAGTCGTTTGTAGATGATATTGGGAAATTTAGTCATATACTGTTTAATGACTGGCTCTTCATTGTCAGGTGAATTGGCATTTATCATGATCAGTTCACACTGATCAAAGATGGTCTGCCGCGTTATATCAGCTAAAAAGCCCTCAATAAACTCATCGCCTTTATACACCGATGTTATGATGCTTATTTTTGGGTCTATGCAAAAAATCATTTGCATAGACAACAACACCATCAAACTACCATACAGGATAAAATTTTTCTTGTTCATACATATACTCCTTCTAGATGTTGTGCCATCCATGTTAATTTACAAATTCTCTAACTCTAACCCCCAAAAATCCAATCCGGCAAAGTAATCTTTTCCATATTGTTTAACCCACTGTTTCATCTGATCTGCTCGCCATTGCTCTTGAGCATCAAACAACTCTGCATCAAAAAAGTCATATTTTTGGAACCAACACGTGGGGACATTTAGCAATTGTTCATGGCTGGTATCCATACTAAAGGCATAGCGCTGATTTATAACATCTATCGCTTTTTCTGGGGTACGTATACGTTCTAAGCATTTATACCATGACTGTTTTTTTACTACATTTGACCAATTGATAAATTGGAAATGAAGCATTCCGTAGTTATCACCATCTGTATATCGCAACTTGCCTGATAAATTATTTGGTGTCCTGCCTGTATGAATAAATTCTGAGCTATAGCAACATTGACCATCATCACAGAATGCAAAATCTTTATAGCGATACCTCCAGCCTTCATCGGCACGATAAAAGTCAGGACTCTTCCAGAGATGTATCCAATTGAGCATCAATCGATCTCCCGGCTGCAAGGCATCGATCTGTTTGGCAATCCAATTATCTTGTAAGCAATTTGCAGTTAACATCTCATCGGCATCTATGACAATAAAATGGGTACCACCAATTTCGCGTCCTGCTTTTAGTAATGCATTACGGTCGCCAGGCTCATCACGTTTCCAGATTTTTTTTCTAATAATTTTTTCTACCCTATACTTTGTAGCAACTGATTTTACGATTGCTACGCTATTATCATCTGATGCATCATCCAAATATACTATAGCATCAGTATATAAAGACAAAGCTCTCAGGCATTGCTCTATTATTTTTGATTCGTTACGTGCAGGAATAAGACCAACGACTTTCTTTTTTGAGGCAATTTTATGTTCAATATAAAACTTCAAATTATTCTTTAAATGTTGATCATTCGGATGATATTCAAGCGCTTTCTTGGTCGCCTCTAATCCTTCTTGAAATGCATTCACATACCAGGCTGAAATTCCAAGAAGATCCCAGCGCGTAAAATCATAGAGCTCTTTTTCTACATCTTTTTCGTCCGGACAAGGCAACTGACAGGCATTACGAGCAAAAAAGTACCCTAATGCAGTATTACCAAATGAACAGTAATGTTGTGCAATACGCACTAAAGGTTCTGCACGTTTTGGATTCAAGCTATAAGCCTTGAGGTAATACGTAAGTGCAAGGGGCCATGTATCGTGCGCTCCTTGACAAGATCTATCAAACCTGTTAGCCCAGTCATAGTAGCTTGCAAAATTGTTGCTCACCCAGAAATAACTGTATCTGGCCCAGATCATCTCATCTTCTTTACCTTTAATGTCTTTTAATGTTGCATTTTTGGAAAGACCGTTAGGGTTACAGTAAAAGAGAGCATAGTACCCATCAATTTTTTTAAATTTTGCGCCACATTCGACCGCTCTGAGCCACATGTCCCAATCGCCGGATATTTTATATCTGACATCAAAGTATCCATACTGATCATGCAATGATCTACGCCACATGGGGTTATTAGATGGCCAGCAGGTAGACATGATCTCTTTGCAAAACTGAGGAAATGGTGGAAATTTTGTACCCGTCTGGTTTTCAAATGTTTCGTTTGGCACGGTCGTTTCATAACGATCTGAGTATACCAGCATGATCTCCGGATCTTTATCAAGCTCTGCCGCATGTACCTCATAACAATTGTAAGCAAGTCTGTCGTCAAGATTGGCATTTGTTATATATTTGCCAGAGCCTATTCTGATCGCTAAGTTCCATACCCCATAGAGCCCTGGATCAAAATCTAGTCGCTTGTAAATAATATTTGGGTATGTTGCCATATACTTTTTAATGACAGGTTCCTCAGCCCCGGGCGAATTGGCATTGATCATGATTAATTCACATTGATCAAATATAGTTTGGCGGGTAATATCTGCCAAAAAGCCTTCAATAAATTGGTCGCCATTATAGACAGACGTAATAATGGTAATTTTAGGTTCAAAGCACAATGTATTCTGAAGCATCATGATGAGTGCTGCAAGAAAACACTGAAGGATCTTGTTCATAGTATTATCCCTGTAATTTCTGGTCCACATACATTTTAAATAGCTCTTGTAGATGTTGATCATCCGGTTTATGTTCAAGTGCCTTTTTGACAGCCCATTCGCCTTTAGCAAACTCACCAATTTTTAACCCGCATTGGGCAACGATATCATAGCGTTCATACACATACATTTCTTTTTCTATAAATAAGATCTCATGCTCAGGGTATGGTATTTCACAGGCCTGTATGGCAAAGAGATAGGCAATAGCATAATCATGACAGGCAAGATAATGTCTCGCTATATGTATAAGTGGCTCAATACGGCCTTGTCTTGTTGAAAATGCCTTGAGATAATACCACATTGCTAACGACCAGTCATAACACTTTTTCTTATCGGTATCTTTTGCGGCAAGGATCTCAATAGTACCTGCTATGCGAACTAAGGTTTCATAATTTTCTTCTTCCCATGAGGGCAGCTTGCTACGTAATTCATAAAAACGTAATGCATTTTCAAAATCACCAAGACATGCATAGGTTTGACCCAGATAGAAAGAAGTACGAGCATCGGTAGGATTCTCTGCATATGCTTTTAACAAAAAACCAAGATCCCTAGCCCATCGTTTACGCGATTTATCGTCACCATATTGTGTTGAGTTCCATTCAAAAAATATGCCAGCTGGAACTGACATGACTGAAGGACTTTCCAGATATTCATGCACAGGACTTTTAAACCGACAATAACTCTCTCTCCTCATCAATCGATCAACGTAGTACTCAAGTTGTCCGTTACGCACCATACGAATGAGATATGAAGCATGGCAATCTTCTTTGTTTCTTTCGCAGAATTTCAGTAGCTCTGCGCCATTGCGCAAAAGCCATTCTGCATCAGGCATCATAATAAAAGTTGCTTCTGGAAAATGTTTATCAACAAGATCAAGCGCCCTGTTACGGGACGTTGCAAAATCAACAAAATTCTCTTGCTCTATAGCATAATTGGTTATATTGTGAGCGCTAAAAAATTGGCGTACCTTTTCGATCGTATCGTCAGTAGACCCCGTGTCAAATATCAAAAAAGAATCGATACCCCCTTGCACCATCGGTGTCAATGTATAATCAATGACAGGAGCCTCATTCTTGATCATAAGTGCAACCACCAATAACGGATCCTTCTTAAGCACTGGAGCTTGGCTATAACTTAAAAAGAATGTACAGCATGTACAGGCGATTATAATATGCATACATGTGTATAATTGTTTATTCATTAATTTCTCCTCACAATTGTATATCTACTTTACCCATGAAGATTCCCATAAGTGCAATGCAAAGGTCTCGGGTCTAAGACTTTTGATAACATTTTCTAGCGGTCGAGGCTCAGGACGTACCGGATACCATGGAAAGAAATAACAGGCAGGGAAAATTACCGTACGACTCGTTAATATTGCATCAGTCATGATCTCTGCTTTTACACATGCAGTAAGATGCCCTGGACCAGTCCTGTCAACTACATATTGCCAGCCTTCTTTGCCTTTTTGGGCGCCGCGCAGATTATCAATGCAACGTTTTAATATAGGATGCTCAGGAGCAGAACCTATAATAGAGTTGCCGATAACAGCGGTTGTTCCTTCAAGCCCTGCGTAAAAATCGCAACAATGATGGAACACGTCCATAGGTGCAATACACTCAAAATCAGAATCAGAATATACACCCCCAAATTTGTACAAAATTTCATACCGTGCGATATCAGATTTTTCTCCATACGTCAGCGCAGCATCAAACTGAGCTCTATTTTTCAGCCCAAGTTCATCTATTTCTTTTTGCGTCCAGAGTCTATATTCCCACTCAGGATGATGAATGAGCCATGTTTGTTGCCAAGCTTTATATTTATCAGGCAATTCACTGCCTAGCCAGATATGATGAATAATTTTTGGAATTCGTGGCGCATCAAGGTATTGTACATCGGTTATTGTGTATTTTTCATAGATATCTTTAATTTTTTTCAAAAATGGATCAGTCTCAATCGTAGTATAATTGTAGGCAAAACCATGCTTCATCGAATCATGAAAATCAACACCAAAACCGGCTGGAATCCTAGGGTCCCGTTTTTGGCTTTCGTTATGTTGTGTCTCTTTGCGTTTGATATAAAAATCTAAATTGCTCAAAAGATGCGTATTATAGGGTTGTGCAATGAGTGCCTTTTTGAGTGCCATCTGACCAATTTCAAATTCCTGCAAATACCAACCTGTAATACCAAGGATATCAAAGGGAGTATATTCATAGGCATGGCGCTCAATCGACATACAGTCATGGTCTGGGTAGGTGATAAGGCTAGCTTGACGTGCAAATAAAAATGCAAGATGATTATTGCCACATTTTAGATAATGCTGTGCTATTTTGACCAGCGGTTCTGCACGCGTTGACCTGATCTCATGTGCCTTTAGATAATAATACTCTTGCAACTGCCAGATATCTTTATCCTCAGTGACGCTATCAAGTAACTTTGCTAATCGATAGACAGCAAGATAGTCATGTTCTTTATTGCCTTCCATGGTACTACGCATTGTATAATAGGCGTACGCCGACTTAAGATCGCCTAGTGCTTCATAGGTACAGGCCAAGTCAAATACGAGCTTTGGATCGTGTCGATCTCTATTATAGGCCTTGAGAAGGTTGACGAGCGTGTTCGTTAATGATTGTTGAGCATGAGAAATACCCCACTGAATTTTATTCCATTCAAAAAATACCTCTGAAGGTGCCTTCTCGATCTGTATTTTTTGTGGAGCAGGGTCGATCATGCCTTTAAATTCTACTACGCTTGTAACACGGACCAAACAAGGCATATAAAAATCCTCATCCATACCATGAATGAATAGCTTTATCCAATAGACCGGACTTTGATTATCTTTTACCGAGACACAAAAGTCTATAAGTGATTTCACATTGTGCAGTAACCACTGACCGTTGCTTAGCAGTACAAAGTCAGCATCAGGAAAAAGTTTTTTAGTCTCTGATACTATGTAGTTATAGCGAGCCCCTTGATCATCAAATTTTTTAGTATCGATTTTGACCGATGCTCCTTGGGCAAACAAAAATTCTTTAGCCTTTTCAGTAGTCGTGTCTGATGGGTCCGAGCACAACAAAAAATTGTTGATACCAGAATCGATGAGTGGCTTGAGAGTATCCTGTATAGCCACTTGTTGATTATCGATAAGTATGGCAGAAACCATAATGGGAATTTCTGTCCGGGCCCAAGAAATACAACTTATAGATAAAAAAGCCATACTCATAGGTCGTATACCAGGAGAATAAAGATACTTCACCAACGAATCCTTTCTTGAAAAAACTCAAACTTCTTTCTTCTTGCACCATGGTGCATGCACACATTACCAAATTGTAATCAGCTGTCAAGCATTTTTTGAACAGAAATAATTTCAGAAATTACCCTTGCTTGAACCAAAATTTAAAATTATATTGGGTTTGATTTATAAAAAAAGGTCGATGGTAACATTTAAAAAGAGGTTTTACGTATGAGCAGATCGGATAATAGCTTGGTGGGGTATCTGTTGTTACTCTTAACTACTTGTGCAATGCAAAGTGAATCAGCGCAACATAATCCTATCTATTTTTGCACAGCTGCCGATTCGCGCTATTATTGGCAGGCACTGAACCTTATTGGTAGCATCCAAAAACTGCATTTTAAGGAACTTGGTGAAATTGCAGTCTACAATCTAGGGTTAACCGATGAACAACGAAGCACACTCAACCGAATACAAAAAGTCAAGGTATACGAAGTCGAAAAAACCAATCCAGATATCATAACTCCCTTTGTCACCGATTCTGGCGGCCGACGTGTACCGGGATGGTTTGCATGGAAGCCGGTCATTATCAAACAAAGCCTAGATCG
This sequence comes from bacterium, assembly GCA_021818945.1. Lineage (GTDB taxonomy): Bacteria > Babelota > Babeliae > Babelales > Vermiphilaceae > JAKASV01. The sequence continues at coordinate 60,504 of JAKASV010000004.1, forward strand.
ATTCCCCCATGTTTTGTATATGGATGCCGGACATGTGGTCTTGCGGCCACTGCACAAATTATTTGAATACATCAACTATCATGGCTATTTTATGTGCGACTGCGGATTTATGCTCAAGCCTCGATTGACAAAATTTGTTATACAAGCATTTAATCTTGAAAGTGGTGCACGCCGTTGGATATATGAGCAGGGAATCTCGATTGATGCCAGCAAGCTTGGCTTTTCGCGAGACAGTTTTGTCTACAAAGAGTTTGTTCTGCAAGCATATGAACTGAGTAAGAATTTACATTACTTTGAGGATGATGGCAGCGCAGAAATGGGTTTTGGACAAGCTCGCCATGATCAGACAGTGTTAAGCATCTATGCCTTATTACTACATTTAGATATTTTGTCATTAAAAAGCCCTACGCATTTAAAGCTTCAGGATGAAATATATGACCTTTGTATGACCTGGCGTCCCGATTGTCTGTCGAGCGATACGCATATTTATCATTGTCGACTTGGGTGGGCACCGGATTTTACCGGCGATATTGTGTGGAATAAATAAAAAGAGGATTATGTGAATAAAAAATATCTCATTCTTTTGATGATATATGCAGGATACATACAAACTCACCTGATTGAAAAACCACTTGTCATCATCGTGCCCTCATTTAATAATAATGAAAAACATGAAGATACTGAGCGGTATAGATTAAATTTAGATTCCATCTTCAGTCAAGAATATTCCAATTATCGCGTCATCTATATTGATGACTGCTCAACCGATGGCACAGCAGATAGGGTTGAAGGATATGTACAAGAAAAAGGTCAAAAACATCGTTTCACTCTCATTAAAAACATGAAACGATGGGGGCCAAGCAGAAATCGCTATGTAGGCGTTCATCAATGTGATGATGATGAGATAGTCATGTTCCTTGATGGAGATGATTGGTTCGCACATCGATCAGTACTGAAACTAATCAATGAGATCTACAATGATCCTGACATCTGGTTTACATATAGCCATTTCAGACATTCACCTGACGATGGTACATTAAGTGGAGGGATTCAGATACCAGAAGATGTCGTGAACAACAATAGTTATAGAAGTTATGGATGGCATTATCATTCACTCAAAACATTTTATGCATGGCTTTTTAAACGTGTTCATCTAGAAGATCTTTTGTATCAAGGCAATTTTTTACCTATCGCAAGCGACATGGTAGAAACATTCCCCTTAGTAGAAATGAGCGGTGGAAGATTCAAATTTATTGAGGATGTTCTCTATATTGCATCGGTCCACCAAAGCAACGAAATGAAGATAGCCGGATGGAACTTGTTTCAAACAATGTACCAACATATTGTAACTATGAAACCCTACAAGCCTTTAATCGAAAAGCCTAACACATCTAGTCAGACATTGGATCGCAGTGTCGATTGTATCTGGTTCTGCCATACCACGAATTTTGAACAGTTAATCGAACCTTTGCAAGACTTTACAAAATATATGTGCGGATTGGGCACCCTGTACCTTATACTGGATAATGATATCTCAGCAGAAAGCGTAGCTAATCTACTAGTCCCATTAGCACAAAATTTTAACTGTCATCTCATAATTAAAAGTCTGAGTATATTGACACACCAAGATTTTTTTGAGGCTCTGAGTGATCACCTTGTATTAACATCAGAAGATATTGCTCCATGCATGCCTATTGATCTAAAGCGTATAAGCAGCTTTTTAGACAAAACTCACGCATATGCTTTCTATTGTTCAAACTCTGCAGAACAATTGCAAACTCGTCATGACATTCCCTGTTTTCATATTACATTTGACCTGCAAGAATCTGACCGCATGTATATTTTTCAGTGTGGAATCTCTAAAAAAGCATTCAGATCTTTTAATACATTCAACTGTAGTATAGTTAATAAAGCAACGTTCGAAGATATTATAGCACATTGTCAAGGTGACAGTGTCGAAGATTATATAAAACATATGGAGGCCATTACACCGCAAGAATCGAGGATTGCTTGTGTCTATGAATTGCCTCATACAGTATCTATGGATCTTATATGATGAAAGCATCAGTTGGTAAAGTTTTACTTGTCCTCATGGTTACTTCTCTTTGTGGCTATATCTACCCCCACTGTATCGTATTTATTCATATAGGCAAAACCATCCCTGACTATCTGTGTGATGGAGTCATACAGACCCGACTGTTTAACAAAGATTGTAAAATCTATCTACTCACAAACAACAATGCAATCGATAGTGAAGCTCTCATAAGATTGCAAACTAGCTCTATCACGATGATATCATTAGAATCGCTGACAAAAACAGGCGTACACGAAGAATTTCTTGAAAAATCAACTTTAGATCGCAATTTTCGTCAAGCTTTTTGGTTGTATACAAGCGAAAGATTCTTGTACTTATATGATTTTGTCAGGCAGTTCAATGAAACGGAGATTATACATCTGGAATATGATAACATGGTCTACGTTGATTTTGCTGAATTAATGCCAGTATTTAAACGGTATTACACAGGTATTGGAGCAATATTTGATAATGATACAAAGTGCATTCCAGGTCTCATTTACTTTGCAGACAAAACCTGTTTAAAAGCTTTAGCTCAATACTTTTTAACCTATGCAGCAGACGGTAAAAATGATATGGATGTCCTTGCTATCTTTTATCAAGATAATAAAAGCACGGGCTTGATTGATAATCTGCCTGTCATCATGCCCGAGTATGTTAATCCATTAGGGCTACAGAGCAGACATGGTCATTGGACGTGCTACCCAGAACGATATTACAAGAATATTCA
>JAKASV010000033.1 GCA_021818945.1 bacterium
CTCATAATGTGTTTATTGATAAAATTGATCATACAACAGATCAGTTTGTTGAATATTTAAATCAATCAAATTATGCATACAAATTTTTGTGATTTTAAGTGGACGTTTGGAATATTCGCACTATATAACCAAAAACAAACAAGGTTTGCCTAGGCTGTTTACGTTTGTAATCATAATATTTCTCCTTCTAAATTCAATCCATTTAGTGCAAAAATTATTGCCCAATTAAGCTTGTTTTACAAATTCCCATACAATACCGCTGCTACAGTTTCTGCATGGAGGAAAACTTATTGCCTTTGACAAGAGGAATTGGAATTGTATACTGCAGATTAGAAATATCACATTTTCATCCAACCATACACGAACAATTTTTTAATATATAGACACCAGATTCTGGACAAATTTCGCCTATTTTAAACGTGTCGCCTGGTTTTTATCATTCTTCTCTCTCTTAAAATATTAAAAATTTTCTAATTTCTAATACAAAAACAATATACTAAAGAAAATATTTATTTGTCCACAAAAGCAATTGAAGACACGAGTTTGTTGGAAAAAGTGGTTAATTGTTAGTTGAGAAATTTTCATTAAGAGAAAGGTCTGACAGCTGAAGTCTTTGTGAAAGCTGGTGGAGCTGACCGGATTCGAACCGGTGGCCTCATGAATGCGACCCATGCGCTCTACCAACTGAGCTACAGCCCCAATGATTTCAAAAATTTGTCTGTCAGAAGACCTGTTCGCCATAGATCTAACGACAGCGAAAGCTGGTGGAGATGAGCGGGGTCGAACCGCCGACCTCATGAATGCCATTCATGCGCTCTACCAACTGAGCTACATCCCCAACTATTTATTTCAAAAACTGTTCTTTTTTGTACCTTTAGCTATATTAAGGTATAAAATTTGAAACAAAATGGCAAGTATTTATCAAGGAGCTCTTATATGTTGGTACGCAACCTGAAAAGTTTATGGTTAGTATTACTTTCAATGTTGAGCATCAAAGCTGACCCAAAAGCTACTATTAAGACTACTCAGCTCGATGATCAACATCTTTCTATTGATATTACGATCCCCCTAGATGAGGGTCACTATCTTTACTCAGATTATATTCAGATTTCCACCAATAATCCTTCAGTTACGTTATCGCCCTGGAAAAGCTCCATCGAACCTGTCATGCATTATGATTCAACATTTAAGGAAAACCGCAAAATAATCAAAGAATCACCGACTCTCAGTTTTACCGTTACAAAAAAAGGTAACGGCTCATTAGCCGACGTATATTTGAGACTCGTTTATTACATAAATAAGAGTAAAACTCCTATAGAAAATCTTTGGCCACTCAATTTTGCTCAGACAAAAAATCAAGAGCCTATAGTTAAACAAACGACGGCTAACATAGTCACGGAAAATAAACCGGTTCCTCAAACACAAGAGGCCAAAACTCAGGAACCATCTACATCTTGGCTTGGATACCTAAAAAATATCGCCACAAAAAGCAATGCTTTATGGATTCGGATCCTCATTGCTTTCCTCCTGGGGTTACTGTTGAGTCTAACCCCTTGTATATATCCTATGATCCCGATCACGATCGGTATTTTGCAAGCACATGGTGCAACTTCAATAGGACGTAATTTTTGCCTGGCCCTTTCTTATACAATGGGGATAGCAACAACATTTGCTCTTCTTGGTCTTGCAGCAGCATTAGCTGGGCATGCCTTTGGCAGCTTTATGAACAATCCTCTAGTTATTCTTATCATAGTAGCCTTATTGGTATACAGTGCTCTGTCTCTTTTTGGTCTTTACGAAATTCGTATACCAAGATTTTTACAAAAAAGTAGCGTAGGCAAAGGTGGTAGTTTTGTAGCAGCCTTCCTTTTTGGTGTAGCGAGTGGTACCGTAGCTTCCCCCTGTCTATCACCAGGGCTGTTGTTCATGCTCACTCTAGTTGCGACCCTCAAAAGTGTCTTCGCTGGTTTTGTTCTACTCTTTGCTTTTGCCGTCGGACTCAGTATCCCACTATTAATTGTAGGAACTTTCTCCGGATCTCTGAGTTTATTGCCCCAAGCCGGATCTTGGATGGTCGAGATTAAGTACCTCCTTGGTTTCATGCTGCTTGGCATGTGCTTTTACTTCCTTTCTTCTCTATTGGCGTGGCCTTTACTGCTTTCATTAATGGCCCTTTTTTTCTTTGTCACCGGCATATTTTATCTGTACCATGCCAAATCGGTCACAAGTCCTGCTTGGCGTCTTATATCCAATATCCTGGGCATGGCTTTGATAGCAAGTTCAGTATTTTTTGCTATCAAAGCAGTTCAAGCTGCTTATATATCAACAAAATTACCGAGCAGTTCACAGGTTTGGATGACAGATTATACACAAGCATTGCAAGAAGCACAAAAGACACACAAAAATCTCTTTATCTTTGTCCACGCCCCACGGTGTGGCGCCTGCAAAGAAATCGAAGAAAAATTGGCAACAGATCACTCGCTAGTCGCATTGAAGCATGTAGTCGCCTACCAAGCTAATTTGGCAAATGATTCTGACCCAAGTATGCAAAAATTAGTTCAACAATTCAATATTCTTGGGGCACCCGTGTGTCTGCTCATTAACCCACTTAATCAAGCAATTATACACCGATGGGATGGTGAGCTCGACAGTACTCAATTCGGAAACATGATTCATATACTTGAAAAATAATAGTAAATGACCCCCGTAGCAAGCCGCGGGGTATCTTGTTCACACATTTCCCATTTAAAAAAAAAGACTTAACATATAGAGATATTTTTGCTATATTCTCTAGTAGAATCTTTATTTTGTCCTATTAAAAAATTTTGTTTGATTGAACTACCTATGAGAATAGCCAAAATTTTGTTATATTGTATACTACTGTCATCTATCGATGTTTTATTTGCTATGAAGACTGCAAAGAAAGCCGCACCATCGGTTAATACTGAAAGATATGCTCCCGTACTTAGCCGTCCTGAGGTACTCGATGACTTAGACGGAGAAACATTAAGCATGCTGTGCCGCGCAGTACTTGAACAAGACGAATGCCATAAAAAAAGCAGTGCAAATGCCAAACTTTTACTGGAACTTGCAGCTACAAAATCATTTCCCGACCCACAAGCATTATATCTGAGCGGCCAGACTATGAGGTCTGCTTTGTCTGGCTATATACCTGCCATGTATATGTGTGCACTGAATAGTATAGAGCATTCAGCAAGTCGCTTATCAAGTGACCAACAAAAACTTATTTCATCGATGATTATAAACCTCAAACAGGCACGATTACAAGATGAAACAGAGTTACCTCTACTACAGAAAAAAGCTGTAACTATGTATCACCTGGATAGCCCACCTGACCAGCAATATAAAATAACTATGCCTACTGCCTATAGCATGCTTAACAACATAATGGAAACATATTTTAGCGATCCAACCAAAGGCATAAAACCTTGGGCAATTCGAGCAAGTTATGCAGTAGGAATGATGAATTTGGCCGGACTTGATATGCATTCGGCACATATTAGACCTGAGCAATCAGAATACCTAATCTTTGCTGCCAATGAACAATTTGAACCTGCCATTTACCAACTATTGCTCATACGGGTATGCCATAATCAGCTGCTCTTATCAACCCTTGAAAAACAGTTTCAAATTTTTATGTCAGCAATAAGAAAGTTAAAAAAATCTGCATCTACAACAATGACACCCGATCATGTAGATGTTATCATCCACAGTTCACTATCAGTCCTTCAATTCTTGGAACTTTTTGATGATTATGTTAAAGATTTGAAGTTACGCAATGATGCATATAAATATGCAATGCAAGCACTTGAACAGATCGCAACACAATCCCATGACTATAGATCTTATTGTCTGTTAGTAATTTTTCAATTAAAAAGTCGTTCTTACGAATCTATAATGCGGGCATTTATCTCTCTAGAACCAGCATTATTTACTGCTGAGTCACAACCATTTTTGGCAAAATATACCGATCAAGCAACTATAACTTTTTTAAAAGAACATTCTGCATCAGATACCAATGCAGCTTTCATGCTCGGCTTTATCTTGTGCGGATCAAAAAGTAAGCGACAAGAAGCATATAAGCTTTTTACCCAAGGGGCTCAGAAAAACCATTTTTATTCTCTGTGTTGTACCGCAGGATTAATAAAAAAAGAATTTGATCAAGAAAAAAATATCTACGATGCAGTACTATACTATAAACAAGCTTTAGCATCTGCCCCTACACAACAACTCAAAGCTCATGTATTGAACATCCTAAAAACGCTGGCAGACCAGGGGTGCTTGCCTGCTCGTTGTCAATACTTAGTTTCTCAGCTTTTTGACCCGGCAGAACAACAGACATGCGCTATCATAATGCGAACTATTGAAGAATTTTCTCATACACAATTTGATGAGCATATTCACTATTTTAAAAGTTACTGCATGAGAGATTTACATAGCTTGGCGGAACAGGGCAATAAGCTTGCCACCCGATTACTAGGCTATATTTATTATGTCAAAGCAAAAGAAAGTCCATCTAATAGTATCTGTAACCTACACACAAGCCTTGGCAAATTTCGTGTAGACTGTTCTTCTGAACGATCTCGCACCCTTGCTGGTGCAATAGCTTTTTCATTGGCCAACTACTACCGACGCACGGGTAACGAAGCTAATGCTCTGAGACTTTTTACTCTTGCTGCAGGCTACCGTCACCCCAAAGCATCCAGTCTTTGTGCGCTTATGCGATTAAAAAAAGGAACAAGCAAAACCATCCTACTCGATATACAACAGGTACAAGAATTGGCTGACCAAGGAGATTTTGAATCACAAGATTTGTTGGCAAAAATTCATTGTGGCGCAATAACACACTTGAATGGCTATGTAAAACAGGACATATGTCACGCCTACCACTATCTTGAAAATCTTGTATCCCATAATAAAGCTGATGCAATCGACATAATTCTATTAGCAAAAATACTTTGCTTATGGGAAAAATACCCCGGTATTGAACATAATGATGAACGTGCTTTTGCCCTCTATACACAAGCAATAAAACTGGGTTACAACCTCACAAAAAAGGAGTCTAGATTATTCGGTATTCTTGCTTTTACATTACAACACGACCAACAGGCACTGACATTGCTCGAATCTTGTGAGCATGACAAAACAAGTTTGTGGCTTCTATCAATTTTATATCTGCGCCATTCAGCTCTAAAAGAAGGATATTTTATCCAAGCTCTAAAAGCTTTATCAATCATTTTCACGATCGAAAATGATACATTAGATCTTCCCAAAGAAATGAATGCCGATTTTTCATTCGTTCTAGAAAAACTCAAACAACACATAACAGCAAATCCACAAGCTTTAGAACTCTATCTCAGAATGTGTTATGCAAACGGTCTTGACCATGAAATTATACCTACTCATGAATATATTGAACTTATTGAACATCTTTTTTCTTCAGCTACCCTTTCTGCATGGAACTTTATAGTTCTTCTTCATCGACAAGGCATAAAAATAAGTGATTCTCTTAATAGTATGCTCACACTCTTACCTGCCATTCTTACAAAGAGTACCTCAAACACTCGTGTCACACGAGAGTTAATAAATCAACTAAAGTTAATTGCTGCGCCTCTCATGACCAAAAACCTTACGAAATTAACTGATGATGAACTCATTGCTGCAATAAAGGCCTGTCATTTTCTTACTAATCTCTATTATAAAGACGATTTGGTACAAGCATGCACCTATTTTATAAAGGCAGAAGATGCAATAACCTCGCTATTTACAGATAAACACGCGATATACGATAGTGCTCATACCATCGGATCTCTAGTACATTTAAGTAGGCTCGCAGAAACTCAAAATCAGGATGCATTTGTTGCACTTATGATTTATAGAGGCTTTCGACACTCACATAACGCGGCCGACCTTGAAACAATAGCCTCATGGCTTCAGCTTTGTACCCATATCATGGATAAAAAATCAGAATATACTGTTGGCCAGAACAAAGATCGCGATGAGCAGATGGCAATTTTATATACGCTCATCGGAAAACTTAGTCTTGTCTTGAGTAACGCCACTAGGGCGGATGATTCAGAGCTTATACCATACTTTGAATATGCATTAAGTCTTGATCCAATGCTTGATACCCCAAAATATTACATCGCCATTATCAATTTACACAATACAAAGTCATCTATAACACAGCTTCGTTTGGCATTGGAAACATTACATGACCTTGCCAAACGAGGACATCAAGAGGCATGTTTTACTCTCGCTCAGCTGTATAATCCACGCTGTGTTCCTCTGGAGAATTCTTTTGTAGTTACTCCCAATCTTATATTATCTACTATGTATCTTAAAAAATCTGGACATTATGATGTCTTAGAAAAGCAAACAAAATGGCCAATTTGTAATATTTTATAATGCCTATCATGTTGCAAAAATTAAAATATGTTTACGTTTATTTTCAAAAACTTTACACCACTTTTTATCTTTAATTTTAAATGAGGTTACTATGAAATTCATGACAGCGATATTCCCCCTAAGCGCCATTTTTTGTGTGTATTCATTCAGGGCAATGGAAAATCGCATCTTGCAAACACCATCTCCACGGATACCCTTGCTAACCCAAAGGAGAATACTCGATAGCCTCCAAGACTCAACACTCATCATGCTTGCCATAGGACTACTGGAGCAGAACAAACTCGTGCGCGCAAAACATCTTATCAATAAAGCAGTGGATTCAGCTAACCCTGACCCGCAGGCATTATACTTATGCGGTCTTACAGTTTCTTCGGCACTTTTAGGCTATACTCCCTCTTTGTATATGTGCGGCATTAATTGTTTAGAAAAATCAATTGGTCTATTGCTTCCTAGACAAAAAGAAATAATACAAACCATGATTCAGAACCTTCAAAAACATGCTTTACAGGATGAATATATACTTCCGAAATTGCAAGCAAAAGCTCTTCGGGCCAACTGTGCACAATACAGATTCAATGGCTCAATAATCGTGCAAACCTCAGATAAAACAATCGAACAAAATCCTCAAACCGCATACCTGTTGCTCTCTAAACTTATCGAACAGTACAGGGAAATTCCCGATACATCTATAGCACCTTGGGCCATACGAGCTTGTTATGCACTGGCGATGCTAGAAAAAGCTAGGGTTGTGAGTTCCACAAGTCCCAGTGATGCACATTGTAATTATCTAGCTATTGCAGCCGAGAAACAATTTGAACCTGCAATCTGGGAGGTAATTCGCCAAAAGTTAGAACAAGAACGAGGCAAGATTGAAGAATTTGAAAAAAGCTATCTTCCAAGCAGAAAGGCTTTCTCTCGGATGCGACGCCATGCCAGCGCCACTATTACCACTGAAAAGATAAGTCCAATAATATCTGACGCATTAATTATTATTCCTTTTTTAGAGAATTTCGCGCGCTATGTTCCCAAGTCAAAATTATTTATTAATGCACTTGCCGATACAACTTCAGCCCTTAGACAAATAATTAAAATACCTGATAATTACCAGGCTCGCTGCCTGTTAGCAATTACGGAACTTCTAACAACATCTTATGATTGTCCAGATTCAGCATTTGCTTATTTAGAACCTGTAATTACAAACCCAAAAGCACAGCTCTTTTTTGCACAACATTGCTCCCAAACCATCGCAGATTTCCTCAAAACAACCTGCCAATCAAACGCAAATGCCAGCTTTATGCTTGGTCTTATTGCATGCAAAAATCCTGAAACTCGTGCACAAGCGTTTACATATTTTACTCAAGGCGCCAAAAAACATCATTTTTATTCTCTTTGTAGCGCAGCAGCACTGATTAAAAAAGGCTTAATTGAGGAAACAACAGCAGATGATGCAGTTCTTTTTTACAAAGCAGCTCTGGCAGTAGCCCCCACGGACTATCTTAAACATTGTGTATTACAGAGTTTACAGACAATGGCAGACAACTGTGCTTCAGCACGAGGTCAATATTTAGTATCACTACTTACAGATCAAACACAAACACATGCATGTCATGAAATAATGGATACTATTGAAAAACTTGATCAGCAAGAGTTTGATTTGCACATCGATTATCTAAAAACACATTGCAAAATAGAACTCGACAGAATAGCAGAAATGGGTAATAGCATTGCATCACTATTACTAGGATATATTCATTACGCTAAAGCCTCGCAAAGCGACACAATAAATCTGTGTGAATTGCATACAAGTCTTGGCAAATTGCGTCCATACTGTTCATCGCCACGTTCGAAGAACCTTGCTGCTTCAATTGCATACACATTGGCTTGTCATTATCAAGAAGCCAATAATCAAAACAACGCACTGAGACTGTTTAAAATAGCTGCCACATTTGGCCATCCACAAGCTCAAAGGCTTTGTGCTCTTAAACGATTGCTACAACAGACTGATAGCACAAACAAACAAGATATGAAATGTGTAATTGAATTAGCAGATCAGGGCAATCTGGAAGCAAAAAAATTTTTAGCAAAGTTTTTTTCTAAATCAATACTATCACAAAACATTACTTTAGTTCCTCAAGATATTGATCGTACATACAGATACCTTGAAGATATTGTATCTCATGATGAAGCCGACACCACCTATCATCTTTTATTGGCGCATCTACTATGCTTAGCAAGGCTGCCTGGCTCGATCGAACTAAAAAATGAACGCGCCTATACTTTGTTTGTACACGCGATCAATAAAGGTTATAGTTTGACAAAGCAGGAGCACACATTGTTTGGAACACTGTCTTTTGCCCTGCATCATGATAAAGAATCCTTACATTCACTTGAGCAAGCTGAACAAAGCAAGTCGATTCTATGGCTCAGGTCACTTTTGTATCTGCGCAACCCCAATGCAGAACCTAACATATTCACCAAGGTCCTAGACCTACTGGAAAATATCCTTGTCATTGAAAATGATACGTTATCATTACCTCAAGAGGCCTTTTCCAACTGGCAAGTTATATATGAAGTGCTCAAAAACAATATGACTGATAACCCAAGAGCACGTGAGTTATTAATACGACTATGTTATGCTCTAGGCCAGGATCTGATCCCTATTCCAGATGGAACAATTATCGAACTTATCAAAAGTCTTCGCTCTACTGATTCCATTTCCACATGGAGCTTACTCGCATTTCTTCACAGACAAGGCAGATGGGTCAATAAATCCTTGTCTGAAGCTATGGACTATTTTAAGCTCATAGTAAATCATGAAAAGCCTCATCCAATTTTTTATCAAGAAGCGATCGGCCAGCTAAAAATCCTATCCAACCAAAAGCCCTGCACTCACAAAGAGACAATTTTTGATGAAAATATGATCTGCTCATTAATAGCACGCCATTTTCTCGTAAAAATCTTTTACAAAGATAACCCCTTATATGCTTGCATCTGCTTTTCATCGGCAGAAAGCATAGTGACCTCTGGGTGTACAAAAGAAGATCGTCTCATGAGCTTGCATAATGAGACAGGCTCATTGGACTGTTTAACTGAACTTGCTCATCAGAATAATCTTGATGCCGCTGCTGCTATCATAATATTCTGGGGCAATCGTTTTTTACGAAATATATGTAGTGCTAACGAGGTCAAGCCTTGGCTTGACCTGTGCAATAATATTATTTCTCCATACATAGAACATTTTCATGACAAGGTTGGCCAGAATAGCGAGCGTGACATGCTAATCGCAATCGCTTGCAATCTCATGGGAACACTCATGATAAAGATTGTTGACGCATGCAACCCGCAATTACCCATGCGGTACTTTAAATTCGCCTTAAGCTTAGATCCAACTCTTGAAATGGCCAAATATAATATCGCCTATATTCATCTCCACTTCAGTCCATCCCGAGAAGAACGTCTGCAAGCAATAAAAATGCTCCGTGAATTAGCGGATAAAAATTATCCTGATGCATGTTATGAACTCGGCATGCTGTATCATCCATACACACAACGTAATGATATCTTACCAATAAACCCCGAAAAAAGATTGTGGCAATATTACCTAACTCGAGCTGCCCAGTTGGGTAATCCACTTGCATCAAGTGCATTGACTGTGCTCCCAATTGGCCAAAAAATAAAAAAAGGACTTATGTCAAAAGGTGTATCGGTTATATCTGACTCTACACCATCAACTTGTCTTCTTGAAAAGCTATTACATACCATAAGATCAGAAAACAGTTTAGAAATACAATTGGCACAGGCAATCACACTTGAGCAATGGGAACATGCACTTACAATCAGCGATCAGATAATCGAAAAAGATAAGTCCCCTCTCATAGCACTCGGAGCTGCAGAAATAGAATTATCAAAAAGGAACAAAATTAACAAGGCAACTCGCTATCTTTTGAAGGCTATGGAGCTAGGGGATTTCCGTGTCAAAGATTTTGCTGAATACTTTGATAATATCGTTGCACGGATAGTTGCTGACAAGAGCCCACAAGCTCAAGTTGCGGCCAAGGTTATACGAACCCGTATAGAGCAATTAGAGCAAGCACGCCATTAAAATATTAAAAATACAATACTTTTAATATTTTCTACTGATTATTATTGACAATCTGACAATTAATAATTCAATCTAAAGATAGATAATGTACTATCTTTATAAGACAAGGAAGATATGAGATGGAACTCAAAAATAGAATGTGTTGTTGGATATTCTTAACAATTGCATATGCACCGTTTATATACTCAAAATGTGAGCTGCCTACCATATACAAAAGTTATTATTCTTATACAGTTTTTTTAACAAAACCAGACAAAGCAGCTGATGACTTCTTTTTGGTATTGACCAAGAATAAACATTCGCTCTACACAGGTCAATCTCATAGAAGAATGTGTGATGAGCCAATCATCAGATTCAAACGCTACAATCCAATTCAGCATGCATCAAATAGTTCTCAAGCACTGGTTCATTATCATGATTTTATGGATGCAATTAACTCTGATCAGCCGGCTCATAATGTTCGAGTACGATCTGACGATCATTACATCACTTTAAGCAAAATTTTTGTGCGTGAATTTCGCAATGGGTTAGCGGGACGGACTCTGAATAGATTAGTACATGCCATTACACCATAAAGAAAAATCGACAGCCATCATCATAGATCAATAAATGCTGTCGATTCTTAAAAATTCTTGTTTAGCGTTGCTTTTTAAACTCTTCGTGCCTGCCTACCATTTTGCGATCTTCTACATGCTTATCTTTTTCTTCAAGAAGCAGTCTATACATAGTATCAATGACCCTATCTAGCGCATCATAAAAATCAGGTCCCTCATAATGGGTAACCAGGTCATAATGTGGGGTTTTTACCAGCAATTCTACACGGTTGTGAGCATGTGTATGGCCAGGGGTAAAAATAAAGTCTATATAAATGGGAGTTCTTTCATGTTTGAGAAACTCTTCTATCCTTGCAACCTGTTCATTCGCATAGTTTTCTGCTACGGTTGAATGCGGCATATCCCTAAACGTAATTTTTTTCTGCATTACATCTCCTTCTTAGTTTTCAGCATTAACCTTATCTGTAGCAAGTGTATATCAACGCACATCTCTATTGCAACTCATTACAAAAACAGGACAACTTAAAAAAGAGATTAAATTAATGGCAAAGTTTACTGACGTATGCTATAGATAAAAAAGAAGTATGTTGATAAACTTAAAAGTCGGAGATAATGATGAAGAATATTAGATTTAGTCTGATGCTACTTCTAGCCATCTATAGTATAGTTCAAGCACAGCAGGTTAATAATCATGCCTATGCAGTTATTTTATAGACAAAATATTCTAAACGTCCACTAGAAAGTAGTATATACTGATCTCTTATTTTACTAAATAAGGGGCAGTGAAAAATGAAAAAAGCAGAGAGATTATCAGCGCAAGCGTTAACGGAGCTT
>JAKASV010000034.1 GCA_021818945.1 bacterium
ATCGATGGCGTCAAAACCGAAACGATTCAAGGACTTAATGAATTGCGAAAAAAAATTATCAATTTGTTAAGTATCAATGTTCAGCAAGTATATCAGAATTTTTTACCTGGGGGTTGATCAATGTGGGGTAAAAAATAAATTCTTTGGGTTTATTTAATACGAGAACTCGCATAAAGTCAATTTTGTGAGTACTGAATTTACGCTTCAAAACGCAATACATCAGCAATATGTATATTTTTTATTTTTCTTATAGGTAGCCAGGTTGCTAAAATACTCATAAGCATTATCACAACAAAAATAATGGCAAATACTTTTATATCCAAGTTGACCGGTAAATTGGACACATAATAAACATCCGGCAGTGTTATCAAAGGATATCGCTGAAGTAATAATCCTATGGCCCAAGCAATGATAAGTCCGCAGAGTGATGCAATACATGCAATGCTCATGCCCATAATAAAAAATATAGCGCTAATCATGTTGGTTCGCATACCCATTGTTTTTAAAATTGCTATATCGCCGTGCTTTTGAATAATATGCATAAATAACAGAGATATCATATTCATAGAAGCTACGAGTGTTATGAGTGCGAGAATAAAGAACATAACATACTTTTCAAGTTTAAGCGCCGAAACTAAAGCAGGGTACAGATCTTTCCAGGAATATACTTCACAACCAAAACGGTCGCGCAGTCGGTTCATCAGATTATTCTCTTTGACACCGGGCTTTAGTTTGACTGAAATTTGATCAACTCCCTGGGGGCTATACATCCTGTTATATAATTCTTGGGAACAATATATAAGACCAGCGTCAAATTCTTCGATGCCGGTTTTAAAGATGCCGCCAATAATGGCATATTGTTTTTCTAAGTTCATTGAACTGACTTGCCCCTCTTTTTCGTCGACATAAATCAGTTGTAAAGTGCTGCCTACCCTTACATTTAAGGAGGAGGCTGCAGCGCTGCCTATGAGAATATGATTATCATGAATGAGTGCAGGTAGGTTTTTTTTAGGCCACGGTTGAATGACTTTGGCAGCTATGGAAGTTGTCAGAGCTTCTTTTTGCGGGTCTACGCCTTTTATTATGACTACATGTGCAAGATCATGGGTGTCATGAGTACTTACAATAGCCTGTCCCATTGTTTGAGGGCTATAGCCCATAATTTCAGGAAATTCCTGATCTAAAATTGGTCCTATTGCATGCGCATCAAGAGAATTGGCCGTACTTTTCATGATAAGATGTGCATGGATGCCCTGCATTTTTTCATGAGTTGCTTGCTCAAAGCCATCCATGACTGCCATGACGAGGGCAAGAGAACATGAACCTATGAGAATTCCTAAAAAACAGATTTTGACCATGATTGAAATGGTTCGCTCCTGAGAAGTCCCAAAGAGGTACCGCATAGCAATAAGCCAAATGGCGTAATTCATACAGTCTCCAGATGTAATATATCTTGCGATTTATTCATGCCTGTAGCAGAGAAGTAGGGCTAAATGGATCTTGTTTCTTGTCAATCGCATGCCTTTCTTTTAGGATACTATTATTATGTCGATTTGTAAAAAGGATTGGTTATCATGGCAAGGCATTATGTATTAAGCTTCATAATCTTTATCGTGGTTTTATTGCCAGGATGTGGAGGGCGCGTTCTTGATTGGGCTCGAGCTTCGGTCAACCAAGGATGTTCATTGCCTGACTGTTATTCTACAGCTGGTCGTTATGTTCATTCAGTTTCTTTGTATGATCAGTTTACAACGAGCGCGATTTTTGATGCTATGTGGATATCCTGTGAAGTGCTGAGGGCCTATGCTAATATGTGGGCTCTAAAAAATAACAAATCTGATCTTGAGCTGGAACAGTTTGCCGATCAGATATTCAGTGAACATGAATCTTATATAACTTTTTATGTACTTAGTTTATATGATGTGCCACTTAATAATGATGAGTCTTTATGGTCCTTTTTTCTTGAAGTTGAAGGTCGAATCTATCAACCAGTTGAGCTTGCTTTGGTAGAGTTAGATCCTTTATATCAGCGGTTGTTTGGTCGCTATTTTACTTTGTTTAAAGTGCCTTATGCTATAAAGTTTCGTAATACCGATGCTGAAGGTAATGATATCATTACAAAGAAAACACATACGATATCTCTTGTCGCTCGCTCTGTTGAAAAAGAAGGCAAGATGAGTTGGTGTTTGGATCATAGAGATTAAGGCTAGCTTAAGTATTTTAGTGATGCTTAATAATCTGTGTAGGAGATAGTAGATGAATATTCTTATCGGAGCAGATCACAGAGGATTTGATTTAAAAAATGGCATTATGCAGTCGCTAAAAACAACCGCTGATAGTCAGAATGTAAACTGGATCGATATTGGTTGTTTTTCTCGCAAGTGCTGTGATTATCCAGTAGCAGCATATGATCTTGTGTGCGCATTGCAAAAAAAGCAGGCAGATCTGGGTGTTCTTTTATGTGGAACTGGGGTTGGCATGGCTATTGCGGCCAACAGGTTTTCTGGCATCTATGCCGCACTAGTCTGGACACCTGAACTTGCTCGGCTTGCGCGGGAACATGACAATGCAAATATTCTTGTGCTACCCTCTGATTATCTTACTATCGATCAATCAGTAAATCTTATACAAGCATGGTTGGGGGCATCCTTCGAGGGCGGTCGCCATCTGCGTCGTATAGAACAGATAGATTCATTTGGTGGCATAAAAATATAAAGGTAAAAATAGAGAGGCCCTAGGCTTTTTCCTGGGGCCCAAGCACTTCTTTTTTGTGATATTTTATTTTGGCTTTGCAGGTGTTACCAATTCTTGTGCTTCTGCAAGTGCTTTATCGAGGCGTCGTGCTTTTGCGCTCGATGACAAACTTTGTTCTTCAGTTGGCAGCGTAAGCTCTTTAGGTTCTGTTTTCTGTAATAATTTTATTGCATCAGTAAGTGCTTTATCTAGACCCTGCTGTGCTGATTGGCGTTTTTCTCTTAAGCGCCTGCCTTCAGCCGATTCCGCAAGAGCTTTACTTTGTACTGGTTTGGCTACTGGACGTGCTGCAGAAATCCTTGCAGCTTCCTTCTCGGCTTCATTGATTCTTTCTGTCAAGGCAGCTTGAAGTTCTTTCATACGTGCCATACGTGCCTCGATACGTGCCATACGTGCCGTGTGTTCTGCTTGCAGACTCATAGTTTCTTGTGATTTTGTCTCTGATGCATAAGCTTGAAATGCCACCACGTTCAAAAATGCCATCGATAGTAATAATTTCATCTTCATAATATTCCTTTTTTTGCCAATCCCTGGCAAATAATAATAAAAACTTTTTCAAACGTACTACTCTCAAATTCTTTGCTCTCTTTTATCCCTCCTTTCTTTCAAAATTCTTATCTCAATAATATGTTAATAAATATATTTTATATTTGTCAATAATTTTATAAAAATAATTATACATTAGAAATGTGTTTCACTTCATTAAACTTAAGCCAAGAAATAATTAAAAGACGTTGAGAGACATACTTCTGTTATTATTGTTTCTTGTCATTACGTTACTGTAAAAAAATATGTACCCCATAAGGTACTCTCAATACAGTGCCTTATGGGGTAATTTTCTCGAATAAACAGATCTTGTTTATGCTTGGGCAATCTGTTCAGGTGTAGCAGTTTGCTCTGTAGCGATTATGCTTGCAGCTTCTTCTTGTTGTTCCCGTGTATGAGCCTGTTCATTACTATCAAGCATAGTTGGTTGTTCTTTGAGTAGATTCGCGAGGATGTTGGTTGCATCTAGTTGTTCTACGACACTTTGTTCTCCCAGAATCAGTCTACGCAGATCAAGAGAATTGAGTGCTGATTTTTCCATAAGCGCATTCATGACTGCTGCTAATTCAGTACGATGTTCTTCAAGAAGTTTGGTTACTTCCTGTTCACAGGTATTTAATAGAGCAAATGCTGCATCATAGTACTGATCACGAATATGATGTGGTAATCCAGTCAAGTCAACGGTTGCACACGTCATTGATTTTGCAATGTTAAGTGCTAGTTGCTTATCGTTGGCATGATATCCGTAGCCACAAGAACCAAGCATCAATGTTTCAGCTATGTGACCAGCAAGACAGATCTTGCATTGTTTAAATTTCTCTTCTTTTGTTTCGATGCCTGGCATGTCATGATCCAGATTAGCAAAAATCTTACCATGTTCCATAGGTGATTGCTTGGTATCTTTTTCATCCTTGCGTATTAGTTGTATGACTGCTAGTTCTTCCTCAATTTTGCTTGCAACGTCATGTAAAGTTATTTTGGAAATCTTTTGGTGTGGGTTGAGCAAGAAGCTGGCAACTGCATGACCCGCAAGGTGGGCCGCAATAAGTTGTTTTTGTTCATTATCTAGAGTGATTTGTCCACGTGATATACCACGAATATGTTCATCGATGCTTTGTTCGAGTGTTTCTTGCGTAACGATATCATTATACAATTTTGCTCGTAAGAATGCACGCTTGATAAAGAGCCCAAGTTTTTCAAATGAACAGCCTTCAGTGTCACGTGCGAGCGCATCAAGATCAAAGTTCTTGAGAATGCATGCAGCCTTGATGAGCTCTCGTTCAATGAATAAACGACGTTCATTAAATTTGGGATAACTAAAGTAGATATGTTTGCCGAAACGACCCGTTTCACGTAACGCTGGTTCAAGATTTTCAAGTTTGTTTGTTGTGCCAACAATAATGACTGTCTTATCGAGGGTATTTTCTTGTAGGCAGCTGCTCATTGCAGTCATGAATGTGGCAAGGCGTTCAGCATTGTTTACGCGCTGTAATCCGAGTAAATCAATTTCTTCAATGACTACGATCATAGGTGCGTCACGGCGTGCTTCATCCATGATATCTTGAATGCCACGTCTTAACAGCTCTTGGAATGAAACTTTCCACATTTTAAATACAGCTTCTTTTCCTAAGGCTTTTTGAATTTCACCAAAAAGGGCTGAAATATAATATGATTTACCGGTTCGTGTTTCACCAAAAAGGAGAATGCCTGTTGAAGGGGCTATTTTAGCGCGATCAAAAAGTTCAGGGTTTTTAAGATACTGGCACAATTCACGACCATACTGCTTAGCATCTTCCTCGCCTATTAAGTGATCAAATGTAACATCAACAGAATACACAAAATCATCAACTGGGCGATTCATGTATGCACCGCCCATAAGGAAGTTATCGGCTGTTTTTATTTTTTTTGTTACCCAATTGCTTAATGTTGGTAAAAATGCACGTCCGATTAAGGCACCTGCTGACATAATCATGGTGCCAAGTACGAATCTGCCATTTGCTAAACCATGAATGCGAGATTCCAGGCGTCCGAACCAACCGACAGGCTTTGGAGCCTGCAGGTGAAGAAGTTCTTTCAGATCTTTTTCGATGTCATCACGGGAAAATCCGTTATGCTCAGCAGTTGCCAGCACGTTTGCCGCTAATTGGGCCAATTTGTTTTGCATGGCAGGATTTGCTAAGGTTGGATCATTTACAATGTACTCACTAGAAATCATTGCAGGCCAACCTATTCTGTCGCGGAGCCATTTAGGGTTCTCCATATCAGAATAGTACCAAGCAAGGAATGCTGTGGCAGCGATTGCACCTGTGCAAAATGCGGGCAAAGCTAATGCTTTTGCAGGGTCTACGACATTTCTTTTGACTGATCTATAGGCCTTATTATACCACTGCAAGCCAATATTATTCGATAACTTATCAAATCGAGCTATGAGTTCATTATTCTCTGCAATACCTTGTTCCAGATCTTCAATACGTATTTCTGTTTTTGTTGGGAAATTGAGCTTGCTGATATCTAGTGGTTCAAGTGCTTCGATGCCTTTTATTAATTGTGTTGTCAAACGGGAAATGGTGGTATGTATTACAAAAATATAAGAACTAACAAGTTGTTCGTTAAGCAAGATAAAACGTGTATCTTTGAGCCCAGAAAGAAGTTCGCGTATTGTACGCATTGCAATAATTGCTTGAGAACGATTTTTTACGGGCATAGTTGAGTTATTTGCTACATTAAAGGCAAGACTTTCAAGCATGCTATCGATTTTCCTAATTTGTTCTAGCGCATGTTGAAAATATTTTTCGAGCGTTTCTTGGTATAAGGTATGCAATTCCTGGTGAGAAGGTACGTCAATATCATGCGAGCTTGTGTTGCCGCCATATAATATGTGAGGCATTATGCTCGACAGTAATAATGTACACGATAAGAATAAACGATGATAAACAGCAGTATTCATGGTATCCCCCTACTATAAAAAACCTACATTAATGAGTTATAATGGACTATGCTATCATATTAATTTTTTCTTGTCGAATGGCTAGTATTGGGATAATCTAATTTTGAGGATGCTAAATTGAAAGGGTATGATGATGATCAAAAAAAATTACTGTTATGCAAGCTTAGCGTTATGTGCCTTCACGACTATTCTTGGATGTGATGACGGACATTTTATTCTTCCTCGAGATTTGACTAAAAAAACGCGCAAAACAACAAAGGCAAAAAATCCTTTTGACCTGAAAAAAGTACCATTAAAGGCAGGGGTAGTTCCAATAGTTGTTTTAGGTGCTGGTCCGGGAGGACTCAGTGCCGGACTCTATGCTGCAGCACAATTTGACACGGTCATCATTGCTGGTGAAGAACCGAGTCTTTTGACTGAAACTTCATACGTTGAAAACTGGCTTGGTGCGCCGCATCAACTTGGTGCTGATCTTATTCAGAAATCGCGAGAACAGGCTGAATCGGCAGGGGCGCGTATCATAGATTCAACTGTCAAAAAAGTTGATTTATCAAAATGGCCATTTACCATCACCCTTGATGACGGAAAAGTAATGCATGCTCTTGCATTAATAGTAGCAACAGGAGCACGTCCCCGTATGCTGGGCGTGCCCGGTGAAAAAGAATATTGGGCCAAGGGAGTGAGCGCATGTGCACGGTGCGATTCTTTATTTTATAAGAATAAAAATGTAATGGTAGTTGGTGGCGGAGATGGGGCTATTGAACAAGCCGTAGAATTGGCGCGGTATGCCAAAGAGGTAACCATAGTGCATAGGCGCAGTCAATTGCGGGCGGCTGGGAGTATGCAAACACGCTTAAAATCCTATCCACAAATCCATATTATGTATGATGTTGATGTTAAAGAGGTTATTGGGGATAAAAAGAAAGTGACTGGCATCAAGCTTTTTAATAATCAAACAAAGAAACAAGAAATTGTGCCAATTGACGGGGTATTCTTAGCTATCGGTCATCGTCCTAATACCGATCTTGTTAAAGATGTATTGGAAGCTGACAGTCTTGGATATATTATTTTGCAATGTAGTACTCAACAAACCAGTATACCAGGAGTGTTCGCAGCAGGAGATGTTGCTGATCCCCATTACCGGCAGGCTATTGTTGCAGCCGGCGATGGAGCAAAAGCTGCCATTGACGCAATAGAATTTTTAGAAACATTAGGCTTTACGTTAGCCGAGGCCAATAAGCTACGAACTGTTTCAAACGTAGAACAAAAAGAAGAAAAACAAACTTTTGAAAAATAAATACCTTTTTTCAAATAATCATAAATCTTGCGGATGTAGATGGTTGTTCATCGATGTATGGATGAATTTTTTGGGCGCCAAACAATATAATATGCAAAAGGGGGAGTGAAAAATGTTATGAGATGCATTGTTGTAGAAAACATTTAACAACTTTGCCAAGTTTAATATTGGTAGTGAAGGAAAATAAGAAGAGGATGCGTGTATGAACAAAAGTTTAGTTGGCTGGATATTTTTTAATATCTGTATGACTGTTTTAACTATTGCGTGTAATCAGGATACAGATAAAGATTTGTGTTCTATTTCTGGAGTGAAGAGTAATCACTGTTGCATACCAGTTAATGAGTGCGTCAAACCAAAAAGTCCTCTCTATGCATTTTGTTATTATAAACCACCACTAGGCACAAATATTATGCTGTTCCCTTCGTATACTTTTTTATTTGATCAACCATCAAAAGCCTCGGGAATCGATGTCAGTAATGCTGCAACCACAGGTAGTATAAGAATATTACATAAAGGTCTTTATAAAATTACCTACATGCTCGTAATTAATACGACTGAAAGTGTTGCCGAGGAGGATACGGTTATTGGAGTAGGCATCTATGTAAATGGCAGCCTTTCTGAAAGTACAACAGCATATCTATTTGAAAGAGCCGTAATTCGTGCACCTGAGGATGTTCGGAACATAGAAGCCCAGTGTATAGTTAAATTATCTAAAAATGATACTCTATCCCTCAAAGTAATTGAAGAACAGCATACGCATTTGTTGCAAAATAGCGTGGAACCGCCATTAGTCCTTGCCAGCATCACAATCGAATCTATTTTCTAGCCTGATCATGAGAGAGATTTGTTTTTTTACTGTCATTAAGTTTTTTAGAAAAAGCTGTAAGAGGATTTGTTTATGAACAATAGTTTATCTAGATTGGGACTTGTGAATGCATTAATGGTTGTCTTAACTATTTCATGCAATCAATCTTATGATCTGAATGTGAGCCAAGTGACTGAAAGTAAGAAAAAACAATCTTGTTTTCAAGTTACTGACTGCTCCAAACCAAAAAAATCAATATATGCATTTTGCTATTACGAACCTCCATTTGACACGAAAATACTGTTAACGCCTTTATATACATTTAAATTCGACCAACCATCAATCGCTTCAGGTATTGATGTAAGCGAGGTTGGAACAACGGGTAATATTAGAATTTTACATAAAGGTTTTTATAAAATTACCTACATGCTTTCAATT
The DNA here is from genome assembly GCA_021818945.1 of bacterium. GTDB lineage: Bacteria > Babelota > Babeliae > Babelales > Vermiphilaceae > JAKASV01. The sequence goes on from JAKASV010000034.1 coordinate 8,788, forward strand.
GAAGTGGATACTTTTTCCACACAGAATGCTTTTGTGACTGCGGGTATGTATCTTAATGACGGGCTTATCAAATTTTCAACGGTTACTACCATATCAGGGCCTACTTCGATAAGAACCAATGCTATCGGTATTGTAGCACGCATTATTGGAGGACAATGTATAATTAAATTATCCAAAAATGATATTCTTTCGCTGAAGGCAATAGAATCTCTTAATGCATCATTGGTTCAATATAGCAAAGTAACTCCATTTGTACTTGCCAGTGTCATCATTGAAGCCATATCTTGACATGTACTTAGTCACTTACGTAGGGTTGCATTCAATTTGAGAAAACAAAGAATTCCAGAGGATTTATTTATGAACAAGAGTATATTAGAATTAATAGTGGTTACTGTATGCATGACTATCTTATATAGCTCATGTAATCAGTGTTGTGATGAAAATATTGATAAAGTTATTAAAGACAAGGATGAGCGTAGTTGTTTTTGTTTACATCTTCCTGAATGTCCTAGGCCTAAAAATCCCATTTATGCTTTTTCCTATTTCGAACCTCCTCTTGGAACTACTATTCCCTTAGTTTCTTCATATACCTTTTTATTTAACAAGCATTCAATTGTTTCGGGAATAGATGTGAGCGATGCAGGAACAACAGGTAGTATAAAAATATTGCATAAAGGTATTTATAAAATTACCTACATGCTTGCAGTCGCTCTTTTTGAAGATACGTCAGAGAATGCATTCTTTAGTTCGGGCATGTATTTAAATGATAAGCTACTCGAACCTGCAACGACATATGGTTTTTTAGCTACAACTTCATTTACCTTGCGAACTATTATTCGTGGCGTTCAAAGCCAATGTATTGTTAAATTGTCTAAACATGATACTCTTGCCCTCAAGATAATCGATTGTAAACATACATCCTTGGTGCAAAATAGTCAGGAACCGCAATCAGTGCTTGCAAGCATTGTGATCGAAAAAATTTCTTGACCATGATTTGTGGATACTTGCAAACCAACCCGATAGAGCGATGAGAAAAATACTCACGTCATAGATATAAATTTAAATAACGCCAGTTCGGTAATTCAAGTAACTTCAAAAATATTGATCTAACTAACTAAAGCTATATGCTCCTCTTTGTATAGAATAAAAATCAAAAACAAAGAGGAGCAGTAACATGTTAATGACTACAATTTTCTACCATGTAGATAATTTTTGCAATGATCTTGAAAAATCAGCTACAATTTTAACATACAAGGCATCGGTCAATAAAGTGGTTCTTTTGCAATATTTTTTCTTGCATTTCGGCGTTCGCCTATTATGAAAGTAAGTCATCATTGGATATAGCAGATAATCTTATTACTGCTGTATAATCAATTATCGAACTGGCGTTATTATAAGCAGATTTTAAAAAAGATTAAAAATTTTATTGCAAATTGCAATTGAGTATTGCTACGCTCTAATTAGGCCTCAACATTTCTCTTGATAGGGAGAGATGATAAGGCTCACGTACAATTAATAAGGGGGGTAAGCACCATGCTGTTAATAAAAAGAAAAAGCAGTATTGGCTTTATAGTTCATGCTCTTGTGATAATAAGTTTAATGCATGAAGCATCTTGTTTGGGCAAAACGCGTCAGTGTTCAAAGCATAAAAATAATTTTATGACAACATGTTCAATCGAAAATTGTCAATGTCCAGGGACTGACGGCTCAGTATGCGTGGGTCCTGTATTACCAGCTTCTTATTCTTCTTTTCCCATTCATGTGAATGATTATGGAGATATTGTTGAAAGTTTTGTGCCTTCCAGTCAAGGTCCGGTCATTGAAAAGGTTATGTTATATTCAAAACAATGTTCTGGATCTAAAAAGCGTATTGCCCGTACCGCTTTGCTGACGCGATACAAAAATGCCGAAGCGACGATACTTATTTGTCATGGATTCATGTGTGATAAATTCGATGCTGGGGTATTGAGGTCAGTCTTTCCGCGAGGAAAATTCAATTTCATGACGTTCGATTTTAGGGCTCATGGTGATTGTCCTGAAGGACAAAGTTGTACCTTGGGCAGGGATGAGAAATATGACGTGGTAGCTGCGGCACGATTTTTAAGAGAGCACGTCGCACTCGCCAAAAAACCCTTATTTGTATATGGATTTTCTATGGGAGCTGTTGCTGCAATAGAAGCACAAGCAAAAGATGGATCATTGTTTGATGCTATGATTTTAGATTGTCCATTCGAATCAACTGAGAACGTGCTAAAGCGCAGCCTTGATAATATCAAATTTTCTTTATTCGGCTATGAATTTTCTTTGCCAGGCCGTAGCCTATTACAGAGGTATGCTTTTCATCCTTATATCCAGTCTATGGTAAAGATTGTACTCAAAACTGTTGCCCAATGGGATCCTAAAAAAATTGACGTGACGGCTTACCCAATACATCCTGTAGACTCAGTAAAAAAGATTTCTGTACCGGTATTTTATATTTTGTGTAAGCATGATGAAAAAGTCTCTATAGATGCCATAAAATCTTTGTATCAAAGTACTGCATCTTGTTATAAGCAGTTATGGATTTCGAATGGTAGGCGCCATTTTGATTCCTATTTTTACAATCCTGAAATTTACACAGATCGCGTGCGTCAATTTGTTCTCAATAATTTGAATGGTAAAACATTGCATACTAAAAAAAATGAAATCATTCAAGATGGTGACGAGTATACAACCGCTCTGAGGACTAAAAAAGATGAGAAAGTATTATGAACGTTATTCATAGTATATTGCTCGCGATAATCTTATTTTCTGTACATGTTGCATATGCATATCTTCATAGAATCCACTCTGAATCACAATTTTATAGAACAATCAATAAAAGAAGCATTGCTATAACCTTTTTTTATCAAGAAGACAAAGATACCCGAAAAGATACAGCGGCTCCCGCTAATTTGGGGTAAAAAGACTGGGATTATTGATGTCAAAAAGCTGATTTTAAAGAGGAATACACCCCTTTAACGCCTTGGCGCTAGTTATTGATCTAAAAAAATTGTTTTTTATA
>JAKASV010000035.1 GCA_021818945.1 bacterium
CAAGACACCCATTGAAGTTTTACGCTCTTCAGTCATGAGTAGTTTATGAAGCTTGCCTGCCCGGCAATGGAGGGCTGTTTCTTATTGAAATTTTTTAGTGTTGCATTTCATTCTTGACTTTGCCAATACCTTCAACAGCACTTACCTAAAATATTATCCTATTAAGAAATAATTACTCAGCAATTCCTTAAAATTGTAGTAATTATAACGGCACATGGCATTATTGCAACAGCGAATAAAAATATAAAATAAGTGCTCAATAATCAGGGTGGAATTTTTAATCGATAACAAAGGTAAAATCCAAAAGCAAGGGCAGCATAATATACCAAGCAAATTGGCAATCTTCGGTTGGTATAGCTGTCGCAGTTACCGGAACTGTGCTCGCTAAATCTTTTTTCCAAGTCATCAGTGGCCAGTATAAAAAAGATCCGTCAGAACATCGTAAAATATAAACAAAAAAATCTTTCATATTTTTATAATGTGTTCAATCCCTCGAGACGGCTCTCACTGAGCCTCCGTCGGGAAGAGTTAATCGTTAACTATCAAGGCGTTAATTTCTTTCTATTGCAGCTCCTAACTGTCTGCCCAGATCTTGTACTTGAGCATTCATTTTGATAGAGTATAATTATACATTTTTTTGAATCATGAATAATTAAGTATAATTTCAATATAATTTAATGACTGTAAATTATAATCAGATACAAGTACGTTGCGTTTTTAAGCCGTCATGTTACCATTTGTAAATATGAATATATGTTGTTAGTTAATATAGGAAGTTCGGGTTATGCATATAGTAAAAGTTATAACTGTTGTTGGATTTATGTGTTCGGGGATACTTTATGGTATGGATACTGAAGAAGGTACGTATGCTACGGATAGATCGTTCGACAGACTTGATACACCAACAGTAGCAGAATTAATAGCAAATCTTGATCAGGTACATAGACGGCGCGGTTCAAGTGGGTTAGGGCTTGATAGCTCTATGAGTGCTCAGCAACAAATAATCTCGGGTGAAGAATCTTCGCAATCGGGAACGATAGTAAGACATAGTCCTGGTTCAGAATTGCCTGAGATAGGTGCCAGCAGTATCCCAACAGAAATGCCTACTCCCAAGCCGGGTGAATCATGGCCTACACACCTGATGGAAGCTGTGTTGCAGGGAGGCCGTAAAGTTGCTCATCCTGAACGTTATCAGCGAAAGCCTCTTGCGGGTGTTATTTTTGAGCCTCAATTGAAAGTTGCTCCTGCGAAAACATTGGAAGAGTCACCACAAGCACAATCGCCACGCCATGTTCCGACTGTCTCATATGTGTATGGTATTCGATTTATACGGATAAAAAAACTTTTAGGCTACTTGGTACCCGGCTATTACCCTCATTCAGAAATCAGCTCCGTGCCCTGTGATGGAGATTTTGGTACCGTGGCGATTGAAAATCATCTCAAATTTAAAACTACTGTAAGTAATCATACTCTTGTAAAAATGGCACTATCAGGAGTTTGTGCCTTGCCCTTTATACTGCATTGTCTGCGTACAATCGTCAAGCAAACAAGATTTTCAAGGGCCAGTTATGCAAGAGCATTTGTACATGGCATCAGTGTTGGCATTTCAGGAATATGCGCATACGCATGTAACAAGTTCTTTGAAAGACGGCACTACAAACAGCAACTGCAAACCCATATTACAAACATTGCAGATGGTATTTATTTGCAAGAGCTAGTAGATCTTGAAAAAAAATTTGAACATGATCGTACAAAGATGAATATTGTCAGACAAATTCGGCAACTCAAACAGCAACCATCACATTAAAAAATATATGTCCTTTTTTCCCAAATTGGCATGTTATGGATTTTTTAGAGTAGACTTTAATGTAACGTTTAATGTTTTTTTAGAGCCATTAATCGATGTCATATTGAGTTCACCAAACTGTTTGCTTTGATTGAGGGTATGCATAAACGTCTGTGCATGATCTATAGATCGACAATTTATAATGGTATGTACGCTCTCTCCAGACAGGATACAAGACGAGAGTTCAATATCTTGTGTGACTGCCTTGTGTAAGGCTTTTAATTGTTCGATTCGTAAACAAGTCTGACTGCGTGCATTGGTTAGAATTTGAATTTTTTCTTTGAGAGCTTTTTCCTGGGCGCTCAACTTTACTTTTTCTGCTGTTATTTTGGTGTAAAGTTTGGTTGCTGAAAGAAGTTGAGTGTATTTTTGGCGATAGCATAGCCAGGTCATTAATTGAGATACTTGCATATAAGTAAGAAATGCGCATAGGGCAAGTATCAGTAATAGGGATATTCTGAACCAGCGCGTGCATGATTGAATAGTTTGTGGGCTGGCCGGGTTTATAAAATTAATCATTTTCATATGATAATCCTACAGTACTAAGACCGACAAGTTCTGCCATAAGTAGTGGGTTTTGAGTAGGTATGTTCGCGCATTGACCGTGTATTAAACTTATTGAAATCAAAGATGCTATATCCTCTATTTTTGTAGGTCTCTGGACTTTATTTATATCTGGTAATATTTCTACAAAGTTTAATAATGCTGCATTGCTCGTTGTAATACAGGTAATGTTTAAAGCATGTTTTATGGCAAGCAGCTTATATTGAAAGAGGAGCTCACGGCTGATGCCACAAACATACCGTATAGGTGTCGTGCTATCAAGAGGGATTACTATATCTTCCCATACAAAATTTTTCAGCTTCGTGTCCAATTCATCTGCACCAGGTTCAGCCGTGGTTGATAGTGTCTCAAAGATAGTAGGTCCATCAAGACTCATTCGAATATCTGCATTGCCTAGACCATATTCGCATAGCAATGCAGATATATATTTACCTATATGCGTTGGGTTAAAAATTATTTGTTTTTCAAGTTCAAGATTATTAAATGCCGTCTGTTTGTATCGTACCATGGTATAGGGAACTTGCGTATGAGTTTTTTTGATATGAGCAAAGGCAAGACATTGAGGTTTGAATGCCAGTGCAACAATATCATTTACCGATTTGTTATTAAGCCACATGGTACCACACGTGCAGATGCAACACGATCTTTTCCTTCTAAATCTTTTTCTATGGTAATATCACAATAACCAGTCTGTTCCAATAATGCTCTTATTCGTCCTGCCTGTCTAAAGCCGATCTCCAGCACAAGCTGAGGGATGTTTTCATTTTCTAGTGCCGAGTTAGTTTTTAGAAAACGTGGGGCACTTTTTATGATATCAGCAATAATTTTAAGGCCATCATCGGAGGCTACAAGAGCATGTTTGTCTTCCCAATTTTTTACTGATGGTTCCAGTGATTGCCATTCTTGAGTGGCAATGTAAGGAGGATTGCCTACTATCAGATCAAATTTGAGATCTTGGGGTATAGATTCAAACAGATCTGATTTTAATAGCATGACATTGTGTATGGTATTGTGAATGCAATTTTTTTCTGCCAAAGCGATGGCGTGATCTTCTATATCACTTGCAAAGATATGGGCTGTTGGCAATGCTTTTGCAAGAGCAATAGCTATACAACCACTACCTGTACACAGATCAAGAATAGTGAGCGATATAGATGGTAGTTTCTGAAGTTGTTGTGCAATGTGAATAGTCCATTCTTCAGTCTCCGGTCGCGGAATAAGAACTGGTGGTTCGACTAGGATATCTACACCATTAAATGGTACTGACCCAAGAATATATTGTATCGGGAACTGTTGTTCAATTAATTTTTTTAGCCAGCTGTCTAGTCCAATATGTTGGTCTAATGAAAGTTCAATTGTCGTATGTTCGATTAGGTGTGCCCTATCTTTATTAGTTATTGCTTCAAGGAGCCACCATGCATATTGGTTACATAAAATAGGGTCATTATAGATTTTCTGGAGCTTGTTTTGAATGTCGCGAATAATGGAATCAACCTGAGGCATAGCGCCCTCCTCTTTTTATACATTGTTTGTTTTAATATCTACATAAATTTTGAAGTTCAAGCAAGTTTCTAGTTGTTTTTTGGGTCAACGACCTTTAAGATATTTTAGTGTATATAAAATTTTTTACCTATAAGGGTTTATATGAAGTTTTGTTATATAACCATGTCTTTTTTTACTCTTTGTTTGCTCTTTTTTCCGCATGTTAGGGGTTCTGTAACATCTGATTGTACCTATACAATAAAATATGTCATTACCCATCCATTACAATCATCTATCGAAGGTGGAAAAATTGGCGCAAAAGGATTTGTTGCTCTCTATTCAGGCTATCTGGCGGGGAAAAAATTCCTCAAATGTTTCAGGTATCTTAAAAATAATGGGGTTAAGCTGGATGTTGAATTCCTTAAGTCACCATTCAAAACAGCCTTGATTGCAGCAGGTTTGGCGATGATCAGTATTGAATGTAGCAATAGTATAATCGATGACTTAAAAAGGCTGTAGGGTCAAATTAATATAATGGTTTTTGGACGGTTGCCCCGATCTGGATATAGTACCAAAAGCATGTGAGAAACAACTTAGAAAATTTAACAAAAATAGCGTATCGATGCATATTTTTTTCATCTTTAAAAAGTAGACTTGTTTTTTTGTAGAGCTCTTTTTTAGTACTTAAAGTTAGTTGAGTTTCTCTGACAATTTAAAGGTATGATATGTATGGTTCCATAGCACGAATAACCAGTTCTTTTATCGATGTTCCTGGCTCAATTTCGATTGCAATTTATTTTGCAGGTTGTTCTATCAGATGTCCCGGATGTCAGAATAAGCATTTATGGGACCGTGACCAAGGACTATCCATGTCAATCGAGACAGTTGAGGCACTTATATACGAACATCCCTTGGCTGAGGCAGTAGTTTTTTTAGGGGGAGAGCCGACCGATCAGCTCGATTTTTTATCTTCTCTTTGTTGCAAGATTACCGATAAGAAAAAAGTTTTATACACAGGACGTGAATTTGAGTGGCTGCCGTCACACTTGACCGACCAGCTTGATATGATAGTCTGCGGACCATATAAGCAAGAGTTGCATGTCAATGGTTGGCCAGCTTCATCAAATCAACGTGTTCTATTAAAGGATCAAGGATCATGGATTACACAGGTTACTTAGCCGGATTTTCAGCAGATTTTCAGAATTTATATCGTTCGACCGATGTACGGTTGCTTGAACTTGAAGGTATATCACCTGAGTACCTTAATGTGCAAGCAATGGCACACCGTTATCGCAATGAAAACTCTGCTGACATGTCGGTAGATTCAAATGCAAATCGCAATGAAGGCAAGACCTATTGTGGTTATTTGCATGAAGTGACAAGCGGGTGGTACAAGTTGCAGGGCTATTATGATATGTATAATAAAATGGTTGAGCTCTATGGAGTTGACCGTGCCAATGAACTCACGAAAGCTATTTGGCAGGGTGATATGTACCTCCATGATAGTACTGCAATTCAGGTTCCTTATTGCTGGGCCTGTTCAACGGCATTTTTGCTAGACAAGGGAACCCCTTGGGGGCAGTTGTATTCATTGCCGCCACGCCGTCGTCATTCTTTTATTGATCAGGTCAAAGAATTAACTATTGAGGTTGCGCAAAATATTGCTGGCGCCGTTGCACTTGGTGATCTCTTTGTTAATTATGCCTATTTTGTTCAAAAAGAAAAAATGGATCTGACAAATCCTGAAGATCGAAAAGAGATTGAAAATGATTTTCAGTCATTAGTGCATACATTAAATAAAAAATTACGCCCATCACATCAATCCCCATTTACCAATCTTTCAATTTTTGATCGACCTAATTTAGCGCTATTATTTAATGAGATGCGCTATCCTGATGGTTCAAAGCCTGACGTTGAACTTATTTATGAAATTCAAAAAATCTTCTGTGAATGGTTCAAGCATGGAGATCCAGTATCGCAGTTGCCTTATCGTTTTCCTATCGTAACGCTCAATCTACGTATTGATGATAAGCGTAAAATCATTGATCAAGAAGCTTTTGATTATTTTTCTGCAATCAATTTAGAAAAGGGTGGATTTAATATTTATATTTCATCAGGGAACAAAATAGCCAGCTGTTGCAGACTTATAAATGATCTTGATATTGCAGGAACCGATAGCTTTGGTAATGGAGGAGTATCACTTGGTTCGCATCGTGTTGTGACCATAAACTTGGCACGCATGGGTTGTACTTCAGGATCATTTGAACAGGCGATGAGTAGGCTTGATATTGAATTGAATAGGGCAAAAGATGTCTTATGCGCTCATCGTGAGCTGTTGCATGATGGAATCAAAAAAGGTTTTTTACATCTTTTTAATCATGGTGTTATGCATATGAGCCGCTTTTTTAGTACCTTTGGGATCAACGGGCTCTATGAATGTTTACAAGAGCTGGGTACACCTATTACAACAGAGCAGGGTAAAATGCGTGCCCATGAAATGCTCAATCATATCAAAGAATTTGCCCAGCAATGCAGTAGGCAGACTGGTAATATGTTCAATGTCGAACAGGTGCCAGCTGAGAGCTTAGCGGTCAAATTTGCCCAAAAAGATGCCATGCTCTACGGTATGAATTACCCGTTGTATGCGAATCAATTTATTCCTCTGTGGGTCAATGCTGATATTGTGGACCGTATTAAACTTGATGGAGAATTTTCACGCTCTCTGACTGGTGGTGGTATTTCACATCTCAATTTGGGTGAACGATTAACATCGGTCAATCAGATGAAGAAACTTATCGAATATACGGTTGCATGTGGATGCGAGCATTTTGCCGTAAATTATAACTATTGTGTCTGTGCTAACAAGCATGTTACTGTCGCGGGCCCTTCAACAACCTGTCCTTTGTGCGGAGCGGCTATAATAGAGCAATATACACGAATTGTTGGGTTCTGGACGCCAGTTTCTTCATGGAATAAAGGACGTCGCAAGGAACATGCTTATAGGTATTTTGCACAACATATTGATAATGCTCATCATACTGATAATGATGTACCTGGAATACGATTGCCAAATAGCGATGCAAGTTCTTGTTCAGCACGAACAGGATCAAATTGAGCTACAATAGGATCAAGTTTGCTATACCGGATGCCAACAAAAACAATTTTGTTGGTCAAGCATGCTTTCTCAACCTCAAAAAGATGCTCAAGTTTGTCATCAACAAAAACAATCTTTTTAGGGTTACTGTGGCAAAGATTGAGGATGGTGAGCAGTATAGTGCCTTTATTGTTATTAGCACAAAAGATAATACCATGATTTAATAATGCAGGGCGGGCATAGTTTAGGATTACTTCCTGATCAAATTGGTTGGCAACTGAAAAATTTATACCCGCCTCGTGTAATTGATCATGAGTTCTTTTGGCTAAACATTCTGATCTGGATGTGAGTGCAAGCGTTACTATATTATTTTGTTGCAGTGTTTTAATGACACCTGATGTTTCAGGCTCACAAGGACGAAGCGATATTGTGTTAAGTACCTCGAAAGATAGCGGCAATACCTCTGTCAGAGCATCTTCTGTGTTCATACCACGTGAAACCTTTTGTTTAAAGATATAATCGAACCATTGAACACTGCCGACTTCCTGTTTTGGGCATACAAGAGTGTTATCTAAATCAAAGACAACTAAAGTCTCCTGGTCGGTTGCATAGTTGAGCACATCTTTGATCGAATCAGTCTCTACAATACGACTAAAATATGTATTTTCATAAGTTGTTATGTGTTGCATACCAAAACAATGCCAACATTCTATACAAACAATGTTCAAAGAAAATAAAAATAATGTACCTTTGTAGGTCATGTTTACTCCTTACAATAATGGGAAAGTGTATATATTACCTATGCGGTGGCTGCAAGAGTCGTGTAGTTTTGTCCGAATAATGCCATACATTCGTTCTCGGCACGAACCGCATCAAATTGAGCAACTACAGAGTCTTGCCGGCCATAACGGATTCCAATAAAATGTATTTTATTTAACACGCATTCTTTTTGAACATCAAGAAGATGACTGAGTTTGTCATCGACGCATATGATAGTATTCGGCTTACAGCTACATGCTTGTAAAGTTTTTATGAGCGTTTGCCCTTTGTTGTTATCATTGCAAAAAATAATACCGTTGATTAAAAGAGCCGGTTTTTCCAGTTGGATAGTGAGTTCTCGATTGAATGAATCAGACTGGACAAAAGAAAAGCCCGCCTCTTTTAACTGTATACAGGTTCTTTGAACCATTGGTAATGAGCGGGTCGTAAGTGCCAGTGAGATTATCCCTTTTTGATGTAAAGTCGAAAGAACGGTAAGACTAGCTTGTTCTACTGGCTGTAGTGAAATATGGTCATGTATTTTATAGTAGAGTGGCAATATTTCAGTCAAAGCCTGTGGGCGACTTATGCCAGAATCCAGCTTTTCTTTAAATAGATGACTAAACCATTGATCGCTTCCAAGATCTTGTCCTGGATGAACCAAAGTATTATCAAGATCGAAAGCAACTATCGTTTGCTGATCTTGTGCATAATCTAAAACATCCTCAATCGAATTACTTTCTATGATGATACTTGCATAAGTTTGAGCAGATTGTTTTTGTCTATAAGAAGCAAAAAATTTTGGGATTTGATAGAAGCTTATAGAGCTGACGGCACAAATGCAAAATACAAAGGTCAACCATTTAAATTTGGTTAACATAAGCAACTCCCTTGAGATTTTGAATTATAGTTAGGCTAACTGAATGATACCATGAGTTGCAGCAAAAGTGTAGAAAAATATTAGTTTAAAAATCAGTACATTCTTGTTGTTTTATTACACAAGCATTACACTTTTAACAGTCAAAACATGATCTAAGTCGAAAAAATAGCAATTGGAGATTATGAAAACTGATATCATGAGCCCACAAGAAATCTCAGCATTTCAACAATTAATTTGGAATTATTATAGCTTTTATAAGCGTGATTTTCCATGGCGATATGTCCAAGATCCTTATTATGTTGTTGTTTCTGAAATTATGCTGCAGCAGACACAGACATATCGAGTTGAGCCAAAGTTTATATACTTTATTGAGCGATTTCCAGCTTGGGCTGATCTTGCTGCATCTTCATGGTTTGATGTGCTTATAGCATGGCAGGGCCTTGGTTACAATAGTCGAGCAAAACGGCTCCATGACATGGCAAAAAGGGTCATGCAAGATTTTGATGGCTGTGTGCCAGAAAAGCCTGAAATTTTAGAAACTTTTTCGGGGATAGGACCAAATACTGCAGGATCAATCTGTGCTTTTGCGTTTAATAAGCCAACGATATTTGCAGAGACCAATATTCGTGCAGTATTTATTTACCATTTTTTTCCCGGTAGTCAGAAGATAAGCGACAAGCAAGTTTTACCCTTGGTGCAAGCAACATTAGATACCAAAGATCCGCGCTCATGGTACTATGCCCTTATGGATTATGGCGTATTTTTAAAAAAACAAGCTAGAAATCCAACTCGTCGCAGTACTCATTATATACATCAATCAAAGTTTGAAGGTTCCGATCGGCAAATAAGAAGTATGATCTTGAAGCTTTTGTTAAAAACTGAAAAAATACACAAAGATGAACTTGTTGCGTCTATAGATCGTGAGCCTGAAAGAATAATGCGGATTCTTCAAGACCTTTGCAATGAAAAACTTATTGTGCTTGATGAGCCCCATTTTTTGATAAAGTAGCAATATAAATAACAATATTGCTGCGCGTATTATTGCTTTATAGGGTTGTTCTTATTTGAGAATCATTTTTTCAAGCTTCTTGATATGTTCTTCAAGATCTTTTTCTAACTCTTTGTAATAGATAAGACAGTCATGACCCTGTTTTGCAGATTCTTTAATTGCATGTTCTTTAATGAACCAGAGCAAGCTACTCATTTCATGAAGAATTTTGATTTTATCGTAAAGTCCATTGCTTAACATGAGATCTCCTTTTGTGAAAAGTTACTACTTAATTGTTATTGTGCCATCCTCGATTAAGGTGCCAAAGGGTACCGATAATTCTTTGATGCGGTTGATAATTGTGCTCTGTAGTTGACCTTCGGCACGGTTGACTTGCATATTTTCAATAATCGTTGGAATTAGTTTAACATTGATAATTCCTGTATTGTCTACGGTTACAATAAAAAAACAGGATTCATCGTTGCGTAATCGTTCATCTATTGCGTAATCATCAACAAAATCTCCAGTGTCATACAGAATTAATTTTTTCTTATAGATCTGGATACCCTTCTATCTTTACGCTACCATTAATATTAGTCGAAGAAAATAGGGTAATACTTGGACAATTCATTTGCTAAATTGTTAATGGTGCTACAAGTGAGCTGTTTTTGATTTTATTTTGAATATTAATATTCTCTGTGACATCTTAAAGCATATTGCAATTTTGAAAAATTTTTATATACTTAAGGTGTCATGTTCTTCACGATTTTGATGAGTTATGTGTGCCTATAATTTTTGGAGCTATCAATGAATTATCGTAATCTTATTTTGTCTATATTAGCATCAAACTTAACAGGTAGCTGTCTGTTTGCCATGGCCAATCAGATTTGCGTTCATAATTGGCTATCAGAACCAGTCCTGGTCTTTGTGGTACCCTCTGGTGAAAAAGAAGCTCAACAATATATGAATCTAGTTGTTCTGACTGAGCGTATTGAATCAAGAAGAAAAGGAAATGTTACGACTTTACTTGGTTGCCCAGCCTATGATGTTATAATTCAAATAGGTGAAAAGCGGTATAAATTAAGCTGCGCAGAGATTTTGAGAGACCAGGTGCTGGTAATTGCAAATAGAAAAGGTGTGCTATGTGCCGGTATTAAAAGAAGAGTGCATACAGATAAGCACAAAGCAGTTGATGCTGTTCCAACTGTTCATTTATCCGCCAAAAGTGTTGTTTTTAATAAGCCGTTAAAACATAATGAGGACAGGTGGGTAGTGTTAAACAATAGATTGAGGTATGCGTTCTATGCCATTTTTGATGGTCATGGTGGCTGGCAGGTAGCTGAATATCTGCAGTGCTATTTAATTCCGGTTATTCTATCACGACTCACGCTGGATACATCTATCGAGAGAGTATTGCGAGATTCATTTCATGAAATCGATACGACCATAGTCGGATTGCAGGAAACTCCTGATAAGGAAGGCAGTGAGGCACGTACATATTCACCCGGTTCATGTTGCTTAGTTGTTCTTATTGATAAGATTACAAAGATTATGTACACGGCGAATGTTGGAGATTCACGAGCTCTATTGATCAGAAAAGATAATGAAATAGCGTTAACGCGCGATCATAAGCCAGAAGATCCGGAGGAACTACGACGTATTTTAAGCGTGGGTGCAACAGTTTCAACCAAGCACCACGTGGAGAATGCAGTTGGTCAAAAAATAATGGGGACAAAAGTTGCTATTGCACGTGTAGATAAGATGCTTGCTTTAAGTAGGGCCTTTGGTGATACTGAACTTAAGAAGCTCCATCCAGGAGCTATAATTGCTGAGCCAGAGATTCAAAACGTTCATATAAAACCAGAGGATATGGCAGTTGTTCTAGCCAGTGATGGTATATGGAATGTTCTTGAAAATAAGATGGCTGCAGATATTGTGCGGTCCCAAGAGCAGGAAATGTCTGGAGCTGCCCGGGTATTGGTCGAACGGTCTGAGCAATTAGGTTCTAAAGATGATTTGACTGCAATATGTGTAGATCTTACAGCTATATTGCTTGAATAATAACCCTATTTTTTAGCTCAAACTAATGCTTAGTCTAATATGAAATGCAACACGTTTCAGGTAGAATATAAAAAATGAAACAAATCTACCAATGAAAGGTGTTGCAAATTATGAGAAAGTTTACTCAAATAGTATACAATGAACGGGATAAA
>JAKASV010000036.1 GCA_021818945.1 bacterium
CTATCGATGGCGTCAAAACCGAAACGATTCAAGGACTTAATGAACTGCGAAAAAAATTATCAATTTGTTAAGTATCAATGTTCAGCAAATATATCAGAATTTTTTACCTGGGGTTGATCAATGTGGGTTATATAACTTAATTGTAGCCATCGCTGATACTATATTGGTAACAGTGCCAGCTAAAATCTTGAGACCCAATGAATAATGTTTTGCACGGTCGTTTTTCAAAAGCAAAGTTAGAAGAACATTGTTCACAACGAAAGGCGCTGCTGAAAAAACAAGGCTGAAAATTCGTAAAAATATTTGTTTTACTCCAAAAGAATACATAGTCGATACCATGGCAAGACGCCAAATAACATCTTGTTCGGTTTTAATGCTTGGATTGCATAACCATTTACGTTCATTTACCCAGATTCCTGAAAACACCCCAAACTTTATAGCGACCTCATTTTCTGTCATGCATTCTTGCGAATTAAATTTATATACGGCAATTTCATGAGCATTTTTAATGCCCAAATAGCCCAAAAATTCATGTACTTTATCCTGACTATAACGAGATGCCGGTTCAAGCGCCATGCCTAATGCCAAGGTTGTATTTAATAACAGTCCCATATATAAAAAAACAAATAGTATGCTATTTTTCAATATAATCATAAAAACCTTAAAATTCTTAGTATAAGATATATTTACTATTAAGTAGTTTAATGGTTATGTTCAATCAATTCAAGTATGCTCTTGGATTTTGGTGTTAGATCAAAAAAATGGTCGTTTTTAATAAATCCTACGCGTGATTTTGGTGTAATAATCCCAGAATCAATAGATAATTTAGCGGTGCAATTGAGAAACTCTGTTCTAGGTCTTGGGCAACATTGGCAGATTAATTATGTTGAATGGTATAACATTAAAGAATTGAATGCAGTCTAAGGTTTAAAAAATCTCAAGTACGTACTGCCTGACCAATTAGCCAATCTCAAAAAATGCTGAAGTCTATAAAGTAGTAAAATGTTATTTTTTATAAGCAGAGCTGAATAAAAGAAACATTAACGTGGCTGCTATAGCATAATAGGTTCGATAATGACGTGCGTCCGCATGGAACGCATCAAAGTGGCTCGCCATGAAGAAAGCCGATATTATTGTGAGCGACATAATGGCTATGCTCAGCCAAACAGCAAGATTGTTGCTTTTTGCTACAAGTCCTTCTAATCTTGACCAATTATTGTGGTTGGAAAATAAAAGATCAGAAAAGACAAAAAGTGTTGGAATAATTACAACACTAGAAATAATCTGAAAGCTCAAGAGAGGCGTACCGATAACTCCTCTAAAAAATGGCGCAAGCCAGGCGTAGCCGAAGGCGAAGCCTGGCAGCACCTCGTTGACACATTCAGGAACCATTATATTGAATACGATTTTACCTTGCAACTGGTTCAGACAGTATTTGAGTCGTTGTGCTTAAGAATCCACAGCACTTGATTTTTAAGGATAATGAATTGTCGTTTATGTGTTTTCTATGCTTTGAATAAGAATAGTGACACATTCAATAATTTGGTACTTTTCTGTAGCGGGATAAAAAATTTTAAAACCACATATTGATTCTAATGTTGACCTTTTTGACCAAATATCGCGTTTATCCGATGTAAGAAAAAGATGGGCACCAGTTTTGTAAGCTGAGTCGAGGTGTAAAATATCTTCTTTGTTTTGTTTGCCAATTATCTTCTCAAGCTCTGAGTAAATGGTACTCTCAGTATAATCAGTCCATGGTGCTATAGCTTCTTGCCAAGTTATGTTAACTTGGTACCAGTTACTCGCAGATGGGTTGGCTACCGGCATTTTAACCTTTTTTGATCTATGGGAAGAATCATATGGGAATTGGATAAATTCTATTTTTTCAGAGCTGTATTTTAGAAAATCAATATCTGCACCTGTATCACAATAAATTTTGATCTTATTAGTCATTGTTTGACCCACTCTTTAATTGGCTTTATGGTTTCAGGTGACGTGCTAGAAATTTTTCCATGGCATCATAAAAATCAAAATTATTTTCCTCGTTAGTAAAACCATGTCCTTCGTTGTCTTTAACCATATACTCGACCTCAATGCCTCTCTTTTTGAGAGCTGCAACCATCTGGTCTGATTCACTAATATTGACTCGTGGATCCATGCGTCCTTGTGCAATAAATAAAGGCGCTTTGATTTTATCTGCGTGAAAAACTGGAGATATTTGAGTAAACAAGTCTTTATCTTTTTCAGGATGGCCTATTTGTTCATAGGAGGCTTCTAGTATTGGTTTCCAATATTCAGGAAATGATTTAAAAAAGGTAAATAGATTGGATTCTCCGCAATAATCGATACCACATGCATACAGATCCGGAGTGAATGTTAGTCCTGCTAAAGTTGCATAACCACCATAGCTACCCCCATAAATGGCTATTCTTTTTGGATCTGCTATGCCGCAATCAATAAGCCATTTTACCCCGTCGGTTACATCATCTTGCATGGCTCTTCCCCATTGCTTGAATCCTAGCTCACAGAATTTTTTTCCATAACCTGTCGATCCACGGAAGTTCATCTGGAAAATTGCATATCCTCGATTGGCAAGAAATTGAAATTCTCTGCTGCAACCCCAGATATCGCGAGCCCATGGACCGCCATGAGGATTAACTATAACTGGTAGTTTTTTAGGTTCGTATCCCAGTGGGAGTGTCAAATAGCCATGTATAACCATACCATCTCGCGATGTATATTTGATTGGCTTGACAGGTGCCAAATGTTCCTCTTTTAGCCAAGGCTTTTCATCAGCAAGTTTTGTTAATGTGTTAGAGGGAAGATCATAAAAATAATACGAGCCAGGCAAGCGATCACTCGTTATTTTGATAATAAATTTGTCTTCATCTTTATTATGGGCCTCTATGTGAATATTGTAGCCTTGTAGATTTTTCTCGAGCTGCTTAAACATTAATTCAGTTTGTAAGTCCAAGAAAACATGTTCTAATTTCCATGAAATATATTCAATATCGGTTAAAACCTTATTTTTCTGCGAAAAATGAACCGTGGCGACATCGAATTCTTGGTGCTTATAGATGGGTTCTGTTTCTTGCTTTGTGTTTGGATCGAATATTACAACGGCCGTTTTGTCTCTATTGATGTTTGACAATACATAGAGTTGCTTGTTGTCAAATGTGAAAGAAAGTGGAGCTAAGAATGTTCTAAAATTGGCTGATTGTATTGTCATGAAGGGTTCTGACTCAGTTTCGCGATACAAAATACTTCTGGTGGCACCATCTATTGCTACGGCTATCCTCAACTTTCCTTCATGATCTGCCAACCATCTAATAATGTTGCCTGGGTTCTGAGCGATAGGGTCTAATGTGCCAGTTTGAATATTGAGTCTATACACATCAAAAACTTTTTTATCGCGCTTATTGGTACTTATAAGCATGTGATCTTCATTATCTTCTAGTTGATCTACTATACGGACACAAGCGCCGTCAAATGGGGTAAAATCTTTAATTTTTGAACCATCTTTGCTGATTCCAAAAAGATGAAAGTTCTCATCGCCATTATTATCAATCAGGT
The DNA here is from genome assembly GCA_021818945.1 of bacterium. Taxonomy (GTDB): domain Bacteria; phylum Babelota; class Babeliae; order Babelales; family Vermiphilaceae; genus JAKASV01. The sequence goes on from JAKASV010000036.1 coordinate 3,574, forward strand.
AAATAAGTAGATTATCATTTTTCCAAAAATAGGTTCCGATATCTCGATTGGTAACTGATGTTATACGGTGAGTTGCGTCTTTATCTATTTCTTGGACAAAGATGTTCAATCTATTTTGATAGGGAGCTAAAAAAGATATATAATTGCCATCCGGAGATATTTTAAAATTAGTTTTTTCAGGATTCCTAAAAAAATCTCTTAAAGGAATAAGCGGAGTTTGTGCGGCATGCGAGCGTGATAATTTTAATCCAATAACAATGGCCAGAATGCTAGTCGCAAGCAATGTTACCTGGAATATGCCTTTTTTAAAAGCTGTCACAATCTTTCCTCGCCGCGGCTAAAAAAAAATAGGTTGAATGTATAATTTTCCATCGTACGTACCAAGTAATCTGTGAGTCCGTGCTTCATTTACATCATACAGATAGCGTTTTGCTCCTGTTTGACTATCAAATTGAAACAGGGCGCCACCGAAATCATCATGAATACCATAGACTACACTACCGTCATCTGACACAACAATATTGGTAATTTCTTTACGATGCCAGGCTTCCCCTTTTTCGATTGAAGTTTGCCAAAGTAATATTGGTTGGGTTGCTGGCGTTGAGCGCATATCTAAGGCAATAAGCTGCCCCGCAGTCAATAGAAAGAGCTTATCTCCTTTTTTAGATAATTGCGCTTCTTTAAGCCTGTCCGCCAGCTGATATTCCCAAAGCTTTTTACCGGTGGCAAAATCAAGAAATATGACTTTCTTTCTATTGTTATCGGCATACCACAGCATATCTTGGTTGCCTTGTACTATACGATCTAAACTTAAAAAAGTATCGAATGAATCAATGTCAAAAATCTGTTCTGAGCCTTTTTTATCAAATATTCGGATATTAGTTCGTGTTCGTTCTTCGTTGTGCGTAACAAAAATTATTTTGTCGCCAATAAAATGATATTTATTTGTATTGATGGATGGCGGCAATTGGGGGGTAATGTGACTCTTTGTTTCTAGGTTAGCAATGCATAAGTGGTCTTCGTATAAGGCAAACAATGTTTTATCTGCTATGTGTATATCTTTGATTTTATCTTGAACAGGAAGTTTAATTGTTTTTATAATACTGCCGTTAAATTTGTTAAATAGTACAATTTCATTTGTATTGCTTACCCAATAAACAACGTCTTCATGTACAACAAAAGGGGTTCTTTCTTTGAGGTTAAATGGTGAGGCCCAGACCGTATGGCCAACATCGTCGCTAGCACAGGCATAGAAACGATAGTAATTACCATCTGAGTAAGATTTGACATAGCCAAACATCATATCTCCCCGAAGTTCGGCGCGGTTCAGTTTTTGTTCTACCGAGAGGTGTATTTTTGAGGCGTCGTCCGTTGCGCCTGTTTTAGACCACAATGCGTTAAAATAATAATCGGGTGAAGATGATCGAATACTATCTAACTGGATGGCAAAGTCTTCATTGTCGGATAATAGTCTTTGTAGTTTTTCTCTATTGCAAATATATTCAGGGTACGTTTGTGTAGGCCTTAGCAGGGCACATACAGCTTTGGCGAATTCCTTAAAACGTGAATTCGGGAGTGATTCAATTGTTGAAGCTGAAGAATATTTAGTTATCGCTTGAAAGGCGGCTGTTCGCACTATAGGAGATTTTATCAGATCAACAATTTCATCAGCATTTTCTGGATGTATTTTTAGGAATGGCAATAGCATGGCTGCGATGCGATCTTGATACTTGGCATGAAGAGACTCTCCTGCCTGTAAAAATTGTTTAAAGGATTCGATCTCGCCATCTTTCATGAGCGCTTGCTCAAATGCTTTTTCGATTATCTTATCTAATGAAAGCGTAGAGCCTTCAAAGTTGCGCATGGCATCGGGATGAGTCAAGGCTACAAGCATAGTTGCCTGCAAGTCTTGCTCAAGCATTTTTTTACTATATTCTTCAAATAACCCAGGATTGAATTGTTGAGCACAATGCAAAAATCGTAATAGCATATCATCATCTGGTGCGGTAGCAGAAAAAGGGATCTGCCATAAACGACCATGATACTTTTCTATAAACTGTGTTAGAAAATTCAGGGCTTCTTCCGGATTAACTTGATGGTAATGGGGGATTATTTCTAAAGCTTTATTTGCAGCTTGTGCTCGCTTTTCAAGATCAGAGCTATCGAGTGTTATGAGTGCATCCCAAAGATCATCATTCATCTCATTAACGGTCCTGGCAGAAGAACCTGGTTTGGCTGCCATTGCCTCTGCGCTTTCAAGTTCATGAGCGAAAGCCTGTGCCTCCCCTTTAACAGCCCCGAGCATCTTTGCCTGGGCAACGCCGTGCGCCTCGGCTTTAATGGGGTCTGATGCTCCTATTAGTGATGTTCGATAAGGATTTTCTTGTTCAAAGTTATGATACGCGTCAGCCATTGCCGCAAATTGCTGCAAAGCTCCATCTAACGCCGTTCGATTGCCTGTTGCTACCTGAGATTCTGGTTGGGTTGGGAGGGCAGCCTGTGCCACGTTGGCGAGTAGCAACATAGTGCATACAGCAACGGGCATGGCTCCAATGGCGGACCTTGATGCAAAGAGAGGCCGATTAGATGCCTCTTGATGGCCTGGCACATAGGGTACAGCAACCGTCGGTAAACCTGCGGTTTGGTAAGGGTTTGCTAAACATGACGTTGACGAGTGGAAGTGGCCTTGCCGAGACATTGCTCTTTTGGTCTTGGCCAGTTCCCATAAAGTCTGTTTTTGTCTAGAGGCCCGGTCAGGGCCAACATATACATCTTGTTTTGACTGCTTTCTTTGGTAATGGCCATAGGTTTTGTTGCCCATTTGGCATGCCAATGAAGGCAATGTAGCTACTAAACAGCAGAAGATAAAGATTGATTTTTGTGCGTGCATAAGTCTTATTCCTTTCCTTAATCTGAATTTTAATCAAAAACTAATAGGCTTAATATATAGTTTGCTGTTATGCGTTCCCAGTAGATGATAAGTTCTGCCTAAATGTTCAGTATACAGGTAATTCATGGCACCAGTTTGACTATCAAAATGAAACACTGAGTGATGTGCATCATCGATAGCATAAATACTAGAATCATCATCAGCAACTACCATGTGGGTCGCTCCACTATCACTCCAAAACTTATCCGCCTTGACGATTGAAGTTTGCCACAATATTCTTGGCAGTTCAGTTTGTGTAGCGCTTACATCAAGCGCTATAAGTTCACGTTCTGTCAATAGAAAGAGTTGATCGCGCTTATTCGATAATCGGGCGCATACCAAGCGGCCGGATAGGTCATATTCCAAAAGCTTTTTACCTGTAGCAGAATCCAGAAATGTGACGTTTTTTTTGCCATCGGTGGTATACCATAACATATGTTGATTGCCTTGTATTATGCGGGTATTGCTATAAAACTCACTTAATGGTTCTAGTGCGAACCTCTGTTGCACGCCATGTTTGTCATATATCAGCATTGCGCTCTTTCCCTCGTCTTGGACTTCAAAAATAATCTTATCATCAACAAAATGATAATTTTCGTAGTCGATTTCTGGCGGCAGCTGATAGGTACTGCAGCTCTTGTCTGCTAGATTGGTGATAGATAATTTCCCCTCATAGAGTGCAAACAACCTTTTATCAGCTGTGATGTGTATCGCTTGAAGACCTGATTTAAAGGGAGGTGTTATAGTGTTGATATAGTTCCCATTAAATTTGTCAAAGGTGACAATTTCATGTGCATCGGTAACACAATACACAGCATCCTCTGTTACGATATAAGGGTGTGGGTTTTGAAGTTTAAGGTCGACGGCCCATACGGCATAGCCATTATTGCTATCGCAGGCATAGAATCGATAGTGTTTATCATCAGCAACGTAACCAAACACCAAGTCTACATCGAGGTGAGCGTGCTCAAAGTCTTTATTGACTGCAAAGCGAGGCAATGTTTTTTCTAGACTAGTCCAGAACGCATTATAATATTTTGGCATGGAACGAAATATAATAGTTGGCTCATCATCTAAGGCGTCATTCGCATCATGAAACATTCTCAGTTTTTTTCTATTGCCAAAATATTCATAGTACGTCTGTGTAGGTCTTAGTGTTGCAAGTACTGTTTTAGCATAGTCCTTAAAAAGCGAATCCGGGAGCGAATCTATTTTTAAAGAAACATCACCATAGCTTTTTCCTTTTTGACCGTGCATTATGAGCAGATCATCCAAAAATTGAACGCGTTCTTGAAGCGGTGTTTCTTCTTGCACTAGACAAATGCTTTTATATTCCTCAAGAAAGGCTGGGCTAATCTGCTCAGAAAAATCCTTAGCATTCATCAAAAACTTTCTGATCTGACTTTGAGGTATAGATTGTGTTTGGACGGCAAAAGCCAATGCATCATTGAGTATTATCTCAAAAGATGCTTCAGGGTCGTTTTCTGTTGCGGGAAGATTAAAAAATTCTTGTATAGTTGCGTGCAAAAATATTCTCTCTTGCAGATCTTTACTTTTTGCTAAATGCGTCCAAAGAAACTGTAAGCCTTTAATACTATTGTTTTTAATACATGCTTGATAAAAATAGATGTAAGCATCCAAAGCAGTTTGATTACCAATAATACCGCTCAGACCATGTGAAAATAATTCTTTAAGACTTGATTCTATAATCCACCACGGCAGTTCTGAAGCTGGTACTGGCGAAGCTTCGGTAGCAACTTCAGTCAAGGCCTGAAAAGCAGCAATTCGCAGTTTTGGTAATTGCGATTTTACCAGGCCAATAATTTCATAAATATCGGAGCTGTAGGGGTGCATTTTTATGTATGGCGAGAGCATGGATGCAATGCGATTTTGATAGTGGGCATGGAGAGCTTCCCCTCGGTATAAAAATCCTCTAAAAGCTGCGACCTTGCCATCTTTTAACAGTGCTTGCTCAAAAGCCTTTTCGATTATATTGCTTAATGAAAGGGTGGAGCCTTCAAGCTCTCGCATTGTGTCAGGATATGCCAGGGCTACGAGCATGAACCCGTCTAAATTTTTGCTCAGTATCTTCTCGCTATATTCTTTAAATAACTCAGGCTTTAGTTTTTGAGCAAATGCCAAACATCGTAATAATCCGTCATCAAATTTTTCTCTCGAATAAATATCCGGCCACTCCGAGCGCTCAACGTATTGGTAAATAAACTCTTCCAAATAATCGAGGGTTTCTTTGGGATTAACTTGATGATAAAGTGGAATGATTTCTAGAGCTTTATTTGCAGCTTGTTCTCGATCTTCTTGGCTTGTAGCGCGACAAAACGTCTGTCGTGCGCGACCAAGTTCATTACGCAAGTCGCGCGTCATCTCTTTGATGGGCGTGGCAGCAAAAGCTGGTTTGGCTACGGTTGGATTTTTTGGTGTTGCTACTCCAGGATTTTTGTGCTCAAGATTCCATGGGCCTGCTGCGCACTGATCAGGCATTGCCGCAAATTGATGCAAAGCTCCTTCTAACAACGTTCGGTTGCCTGTTGCTACCTGAGATTCCGGTTGGGTTGGCAGAGCAGCCTGTGCCACGTTCGCCAATAGCAACATAGTGCATACAGCAACGGGTGTTGCTCCAATGGAGGACCTTGATGCAAAGAGAGGGCGATGGCTTGTTTCTTGATGACCTTGAACGGGCAAATCAGCGATTGGTAATCCAGTTGTTTGAAAAGGGTTTGCTAAACATGAAGTTGATGTGCGGGAGCGACCTTGTCCAGATATCTTTCTTTTGGCCTTGGTCAATTCCCATAAAGCCTGTTTTTGTGCGTAGGCCCGGTCAGGGCCAATGTGTACATCCTGTTTTGACTGCTTTCTTTGATAATGGCCATAAACTTTGTTGCCCATTTGGCATGCCCATGAAGGCAATGTCAGTGTCAAACAGCACAAGATAAAGATTGATTTTTGTGCGTACATTATGAACCTTTCGATTGTTCTTGGTAAATTTATGTAAGATTAATGTTAACAGTAAATGGTGGAGTTTCAATATGATTACAAAACTAATGGAATAATATTTCTTACTACAAATCAGCCGATCCGATCAAAATATATGTATTTCTGATAGAGAATAAACACTAGAAAATATACCAAGATGCAATCGGGGCGAGAAAGCATACCAAATTTAATTTTTTATGTGAGCTAATTTTGTTGGCTTAAATTGTACTATGCCTTCTCTAATAACACCCAGTGGGCTTTGTATTGCTGGCAGCTTCACGTTCTTTGCATCAACCATAAGACGGTACCAGCTTCTTGAACTACTTGAGCCAAACATAGCGCGTAATTCTCGGAGGGTGTAAATCTCAAGAGCTTTCTTTAGCCCAAATGCCTGTAAGATCTGTTTATGGGTAAATTTAGGGTTGTAAACACGTAAGTTGGCGAGCAAAGCTTCATCGCTTTTTGCTCTATAATCGAGCAATGGCAATCGATTGCTTTCGACTTGATCAAGATAATGCAATAGGACTTTCTTTGCGATAGCAGGCTTAAAAAGGCTCTTAAACGTCAGATCTGCTTTGATGTTCAGTTTTGTTAAAAGGCGTTTAAGTGCTTCGCGTTTGTTGAGACGCACTTCCATGCGGAGAAATTCTAATTTGTTCCTATTGGCAAATGCATCGAGAATAGAAAGCTGTACTTCGCTATCTTTTTCGATTGCAAGCTTGCAGCTATATTTTGCTTTCTCAAGATCTTTTATTTTGTCATAGAAGGCAACTTCATAAGTGTTACAGTGCCATTTATAGCCGTGGCCGTCATTGCGGTAGGTGCTTTCATTGGTATCGACCGATAATCTTACGTTTGCCTCTTTGATCTTGTTAATGTAACTGAAGGGTATTGAGCCATCCGTGAGTGCAATGTTTTTTGAATAATGAATAGCGGAGACGGGTGCGTGGGAGAGTGCATCAGTGCTTGCGATGACGCCCATAGTTTCTAGCGTTGCCGCCAATTTTTTAATCACCGGTAAAAAATCTTTATACTGCAGCTCATCAAAATTGTTACCAAACAAAAGCTTGGGCAACGACAGTTCGATTCGCAGTATTATTTCTTGGGTATGGTTTTTAGTGAAGCGGTGAGATAGAGTAAGGCGCGGTTTATAGATTCCCTGTTTAAGCTCTTTTTTTGTAGGATTTTGTTTTGATCTGATGCCATACACCGCACAGCCGTAATTTTCAATCCATCGTGCTGATGGCGTAAATTTGTCGGGTTGCGTGATCTGGAAGGAGTCGCTAGTTAATGTTATCGCGATGGTATCTATAGACAAAATATTCTAAACGTCCACTAGAAAGTAGTATATACTGATCTCTTATTTTACTAAATAAGGGGCAGTGAAAAATGAAAAAAGCAGAGAGATTATCAGCGCAAGCGTTAACGGAGCTTC
>JAKASV010000037.1 GCA_021818945.1 bacterium
CATTTTGAAATAAGGCTGTCATGGATTTTCCTCTTTTTGAGATTTGTTCCTTTAAAAAGAAGACTATCAATGACAGCTTTTGTCAATTGAAATCTAACTAAACCTTATCAGGGCAAAGTCCTGATTAAGGTACCCATGCAATTTGATATAGCTCTTCCAATCAGTGCTAATATGTAGTAAAAATATGTATGGATTATGGATGCAAAAAAGATCGACGTATCAAAGAACTAGAACGTGAAAATACAGAGCTGAGAGAGCTTGTAAAGAATTTGCGTGCTCGCATAGATAAATTAGAGCACCGTTTGACGCTCTACAGCAGTAACAGCTCAAAGCCGCCATTGTCTGAGAGATTATTTGCGCAATAGCAACGATCAACAGTATGATACATCATCATAACCAAAGTAAACAAAGGAGACATGATGACATACATACTAGAATCTGCTTTAAAAGATTGGGATCTTGCAGAAAAGCGCATTTTTGTACGTGCTGATCTGAACATTCCACTACAGAATGGGACAATTATTAACGATTTTCGTTTGCAACAGACACAAAAGAGTATTGATTATATTATTCAACAAGGTGGCACCGTAATATTAGCTTCCCATTTGGGCCGTCCGGTACAACCGGACGATGAACATTCTCTTGCGCATCTTCTGCCCTGGTTCAAAGAGAGAGGGTATGCAATACAATTTGCTGAATCATTAGACAAAGCCTATGCCTTCACACAATCTATGCATCCCGGCAGCATCCTGTTATTAGAAAATTTACGATTTTTCCCACAAGAACAATCGCTTGATCTTTGTTTTGCAAAAAGTTTAGCTCGATTAGCCGATTTTTATGTTGATGATGCGTTTGGGGCGTTACATCGATATGACACCTCGATCACCATTACCCCCCGTTTTTTTAATGAGAAAAGCCGCACGGTAGGATTTTTGGTCCAGCGAGAATTGAGCATGCTCAACACATTACTCATCAATCCTGTACGGCCATTCGTGTTGGTACTTGGAGGATGCAAAGTACACGAAAAAATTGCATTGATAGAAAATCTACTACCCCTTGCCGATGAGATTCTTTTGTGCCCAGCTCTTTCATTCTCTTTCATGAATGCGATGGGCATGTTTACAGGAAAGTCACTTATTGATCCTGAATCTGAATTGATTTGTCGTGCCATACTTGAGCGCGCACAAAAAATTAATATACCTATACTAATGCCCGTAGACTTTCTAGCAGCTGACAAGACTATTCATGGGCCGCTCACCACTATCGATGCCCAATCTTTTACTCAAGAAAGTATTGGTATAAGTATCGGTCCAAAAACAATAGACTTATATTCACATGAGATATCTCAGGCAAAGACAATTTTTTATAATGGACTCATGGGCTTTCAAGACAGACCAGAAACCTTGCATGGCACGCGAGCAATTTTGCAAGCTATGGCCTTTTCAAAGGGATATACGGTCATTGGGGGTGGAGATACTGTCGGAGCTGCAGAAACTTTCGATTTTGCCAACAAGTTCAGTTTTATCTCTACTGGTGGCGGGGCTACTATGACCTATTTAAGCGGTCAACCATTACCAGGGATCGAAGCAATTATACAGCAGGGCATGTACTAACTATTCATGCAATAACGACATAGGTATAATACGCTATCTATGCGGCAATTGATTTGATGTTCTTTGATAAAAGATTAGCTAGAAAGCCAGGCTCATGTTGTGTAAAGCTAGAATAATAGACTTTTTTTGCTTCAAAATCTGGTATTATTATATCTGTTTTATCTATAACAATGCATTGATCATTCCGCACGAAATGAGCTGGTCTAATAATAAGTGCATGTCTTCCCATTAATTGAGCTATACCAGAAAAATAGCTGCAAGACCTAATCAGGCAGGTGAAATTTTTCATCGAGTACAAATCTTGTAACACAAATTGTTCGGGTATAGGGCTGCTCCTAGATTCAAAAGTAATATTGGGCATATTACAGCCTGATCGTAATCTGCTAGTAAGTCCGACAGGATCCAAGCCATCGGTAAAAACAAAAACATACAAAGGAATATTATGAAGCTCATGAGAAAGATTACGAATTTGATCAATATAGAATTGTTCTGGAGCAAATCGAAGCCCCTGATTCTTGACTTCATATTTGCTATCATAGGGGTATGATTCACTCGTTCGAACATGCACTGCTATAGAAATCCTATCGTCAGGCGGATGTACAATTTTTATAGGTTGAATAGGTTCTAGCATCTCTCTTAAAAGAGCTGCAAATTCTGGATTTTCAATTACCTTTTCGTATAGATCATCTGCAAAAAAAAATAAGCTATCAGCAAGAAGTTTTTCCCGTAGCCCGATATGATACGAATGTCCCACAGATGGCGATCCCCAAGCCAAGCTGTACCCCCCAAGATACGTATCCATGCCAACTTTATACAGAGTTGAAGAACGATAGGTATAATGAGGTCTATCATGTCTAATTTTTATCACATTCTCAAAGTTCGCATGCGGATCTGCAAACTGTTCTTTTTCATGTAATTTAAAATTCTTGGAGTTCGTAAATGGTCTATGGAGAAATGGAATCTTATGCGAGTAAGAAAACCACTTTGCCTTTGCATAGGTAATTAGCTGATCACCTAACCTGCTTTTTGAATCAAGGCCAGTCACAACTACAGCACAATCAACTGGTATAATGATGGTTGTCTGCAACAATGATAGCAATAGTATGACTAATAATTTTGTGGGCATACACGCTACTCAAAAAACTTACTATTATCTCGATTAAAAAATTGGACAAAAACTTAGTAAACTTAAGCCATCAATGATATGATTTTCCATGATCGAATCTTTCGGATCGACTTTTTCGTACATTAAAATGCCATGATTATCATGACGCATATTCCAAGAACAATTGTCACAGGTACCAAAACCTAATTTCTGGGCAGCCTCATCAAGAAATTTCTGTTTACTCGTCTGATTTTTAAGACTTTCATAATTAATTGATCGAACCTTATTATTAAACGAAGAGCGTTGCATGTGATGTGTAAATTCATCGGGATATTGCCAAATCATCTCTTTCTTAGGATACGCCTGATCATCGGCAAAACCTGCCACACCTCGTAAACAGTTAAAATCTTCATTATCTACAAAATAGGCCGCTTTACGCAAATTAAAACAAGGTTCGCTACATAATTCATGTAATATGAACTCGCTCAAATTATCTCGTCCATGGATATGGGTCATCATGCGTGGTAATGTTGACAGATGCTGCAAAATCCTCTGTTGCCGTTCGAGCATTTTTGTTTCCATGGCTCACCCTCCCCTGTACTTTTTTTCAACCGCTTCATCTTGTTTATACTCATAACTTTCCTCTTAATCACCATACTCTTTCTTACCATCAACTTCAATACTCATCACATGAGATAATTAAATAATTGCCTAATCTAAGAATTATTGATATAACAAACAAAAATTGCACAAATACAAAGAACAATTGACTCGCACATTTTGTTTTTTATAAATTGAAATTAGAAAAAGTATAGAGTATAATTCGCTACGCAATGAAGCAATCATGAAGATAATACCCGAAATCTCACTTACCATACTCATGTTGATTTCCACAGTGATGAACATAAACCCACGCAGTACCCATCGTCCACAAGATCCACAGATGCCAAGTATTATGACCCACTGGAAAGATGATCTAGATCATTGTTATTATTTACACAGTCCTTTCTTAGAAGGATATCCTTTTTTTGAAATATTCGATAAGAAACATTTTTACGATCATTTACTTCCTCAGGGACCTATTAGCTTTCGCTATGATCCGGAAAAATTGGTCGACAGCAGCGAGCTGACTGCAGCCATTGACACACTCATTAAAGAAATACGTGAAAAAAAATCTTCCTATTCTCATTTTACCATTTTGAAAGACAGCAATTTTAGTCGACGCCGTCAATCTGGTCTGCTCATTGTAAAATGCAAAGAATACCCTTTTGTCGTGAAATTATTCATGGAAACACCCGACATGTTTGTCAAACCCTATAAAAAAGGGTTTTGTCCCATGGTTTTCTTTTTTATGGGTGGCGGCGTCAATCGACATTTGTCCGGATTCACACGAATCAAAAATGCAGAGACGCTTAAAGGGATCATCGACGATAACCCTTACTGGAAAACTCGCGTCCAAATGCCACGAAAATGGTTCTGGATTGCGGACAACAGCAGGTGGATCACCATCTCAGGAGCTAATATAGGTACCTACAAACAAGTATCAATCGATATACCAGGGACATACTGTATTATCGCTGATGCTATCGATATTGAACGTACGATGACACTCGTCAATCCTGTAGATCGGATAGAATCAATGGCTCTCTGTAACACAGCCAAATTTCTTGTTGATCCACATATTGATAATTTTACGATTGAGCGCAACACAAAAAAGATCGTCATCGTCGACACAGAACATTTCCCAACGATAGTTGGTTTTAAAAAAGATGTCGGTGAATATACAAGTCAGGCAGCCTGGTATATTGATCTGTCTAAAAAAGCTGTTGGTGACATGTTTTTTCGTGACAAAAGTCTGTGGCATGCCTGGTAACAGCTCATGGCGATCTAGCAATTTCATTCTCGATTTGACTGACTAATTCTTGCAAACTACGACTTGCAGCTACATTGTGCTCCATTTTTTGCAGCGCATGAACTATAGTAGCATGATCACGGCCACCAAAAAATTTGCCAATATCTCGCAATGATTTATCAGTAAACTTTTTGATAAGAAAAATGGCAAGGTGACGTACAAAAGCCAAATCTTTACTGCGATTTTTGGATTTGAGTTCCTCGGCAGTGTAGGGATAGCGACGACAGACATTTTTAATAATGTGATCCAAATCAAGCGTTGAACAAGGTCTTACTTCAGCTACAGCAACCCTGCCCAAAACCTTCTGAGCAATATCTATCGAAACCTTTTGCTTGGTTAGCGTCGCAAAAGCAAGCACGCGCACTAATGCTCCCTCGAGCTCTCTGATACTGGCATTAACTGAAGACGCGATAAATTCTGCAACATCATCATCAACAAGATCTTGACCAAGTTCCGCCTTTTTTTTAATAATTGCAATACGCGTATCTAAATCTGGCGTTTGAATGTCAGTAACAAGGCCCCATAAAAATCTCGATTGCAACCCCTCATTCAAGCCTTTCATGTTTTGTGGTAATGTATCACCAGAAAAAACAATTTGCTTACGTGCTTCATACAGTGTATTAAAAATCTGAAAAAAAGCTTCTTGAGTTCGTTCTCCGCGTGAGATGAATTGTATATCATCCATCAAAAGAACATCAACATGCTGATACTTTGCATTGAACTGACGAACTTTATCTGAACGTATTGCATGTACAAATTCATGGACGAATCTGTCTGCAGCTTGATATAAAACAGTGCTTTTACAATTGTGCATTTTAATTCCATTGCCAATAGCGTGGAGCAAATGAGTCTTTCCAAGCCCAGAACTGCTACAGATATACAAAGGGTTATAGGTGCTACCGGGTTTTTCAGACACAGCACATGCTGCAGCGTAGGCCATGCAATTATGCGGCCCCACCACAAAAGTATCAAATACATAGCCTTTGTTGATTTGGCTTAACGATCGAGCTGGCGCTACACGTATTATCGATGAGGATTCTTGCGTATTAACGGTCTGTTTTTTTTGTGTGAGCTCTACGGCTGTTGATTCTTTCGTTTCTTTCTCAGATACACGCCCATCAAGTATAATCACGCGCATCTCGTGAACCTGCAATAATCGGCCTAGATGAAACTGAATCAATGGAACATAATTAGTTTTGATCCAGTCTTTAACGAATGGATTTGGTGCTTCTAGGTAGGCCACTTGGTTAGTAGCGTCCCACTGGCGGAGCGTAACAGCCTTGAACCAGGTATCAACAACACGACTGCCAACTTCTTGGCTAATGATGGTCAAAAAATCATCCCAGATATTTGATACCACTAGTGCCTCAAAAACTCACATTAAACCTTAACGGTAATTACACTCACAAAAAACAACTGTGATCATTTTTAAATTATAGCGACCTTAATCTTCATGCAATACTTTTTTTTCTTGCTTAAAAAAGTTGTTTCTTTTTTTACTTTTAAGCAACTTCGGTTCGTGTTCCTTGTAACGGTGCCTTCATGTGAGATCCATTCCAAGCAAAAGATAGTTCCTTATTCAAGGCCGTAATAGGATATTTATAATCAAATGAAAGTTGTTGTTCTTCTGCAATCACTCGTTCGAATGGCAATACAACAAACACATGATCAGAAACGCGCATAATATTATCAGATACACGTAATGTCAAAAATCCAGTTTCAACGCTCTTTTTTACCGCCTGACGGAAATCTGCAAGCGAATGAACTATCTGGCCGTTCACTTCGTTAAGCGTGGTTCCCTCTGTAATTGTGCGGGTACGTGCAACATACGATGTTGGAAAGACATGACTTACGACAAGTACCGGATCAGTCTGATTTTTTATATCAGCAAATTGTGGTAGTGCAGGAGCTTTGTTTGCAAGTGCGGCAATATGATTGATCGTCAATTCCATGACAACCATACCGGCACATGCTTCATAATCTATTTCCTCAAAATTTGGGTATACTTTACGTATTGGCGTCATTTCCATTTGTTTGAACGTTGTCGTAATATCTTTACGCTTACCCTTACGATAGACAACCATGTTAACCTTGTCCCCAATAGAAAGGCGAGAAACAAAATCTGTTATAGTGATCTTATCTTCAAACCATGGAACATTCATTTCTCCATATTGATCTATGCGATGTCCATTAATTTCATACATCATGTCACCCCGTTGGATACCAGCTTTGAATAATGTACTATTTTTTACCACCTCTACAATGTATGGCCCACCAGGTTGAGGGTTACCTAAAAATTCTGTCAATGCATCGGTAGAATTATTATAAAGCACACCTAAAAAAGGCTTTCGAACAATTTTTTCTTTAAATAATGTAGGTAAAATTATTTTTAGATCATTCACGGGAATAATATACCCAACATTTTGAGCCTCAGCAACCCCAGCAGTATTAATACCAACCACTTCCCCTTTCAGATTAAGTAAGGGTCCGCCAGAACTTCCTGGATTTATTGCTGCACTCATTTGGATCATATTTGACTCACGGCCACTGATAACGCCAGTTGTACTCTTGAGAGATTCTTGACCCAACGGATAGCCCAGAGCCATAACCTCATCTGCTCGATGAACCTGATCGGAATCTCCTATTGATAAAAATGGTACAGATCCTAGTTCTCGTCGAATCATTGCAAGATCGCTGTCATTGACACGTAATAGTGCCAGGTCATAATCAGGGGCAAAACTTATAATGTTTGTATCAATGATACGTTTACCAAAATGGGGAATTTGTATCCAGACAGATTTAGCTTGTGCCACCACATGAGCATTGGTAATGAGATAGCCCTTATCATCAATAAAAAAGCCACTGCCCGAAACCTTATACTGAGATGGCGTTTTGTATGGCTGGCGAATATCTATTTCTGCAACCTGACTAAATACTTGTACTACTGTATCTTGCACATGTTCTTGCACAGATCGCCATGCCTCATGTTGCATAACAACCTTCTCGACCACTTTTGCTGAGTTTGGCTGATAGCCCAGCTCGATAGACTTTGATTGTTTTAATCCCTCGAGTTCTTTGCGCATTTGCTCATTACGTTTGTTATCACGTATATAAAGAAATAGACCTGCAAGGTATAAGCCTATAATAAGGGCATAGCTTACGTAACCGAAACTCTTTTTTTCCATCATGCACTCCAACAAGTTAACAATTGATCACAGAACCTCCATTAACTCTCACGATAGTTCATAATACCATAGAGATGTAACATTAGTAAGAGCCAAAGTAAGAGCCAAGATAAAAAAGATAAAATGGTTCATTTGACTCTATTAGGGATTTTGAGCAAACTTAATTAATGGTATATGTTAGAATTTTGCTAAAGAAAGTAAGATCACGTGAACATTCAGGAATCGGCTAATAGTCTTGAAAAGATTGTTGCTCTCTGTAAACGTCGCGGTTTTGTCTACCAATCTGCTGAAATATATGGTGGGTTAAATGGCGTATATGATTTTGGTCACTTAGGATCATTAATTAAAAGCAACCTCCGCCAAACGTGGATAGAATCATTACAGAACCCTTATGGGTGCGTTGTCATGTTCGAAGGAGCTCTTCTTGGTCCTGAAGCAGTATGGAAAGCTTCCGGTCACGTTGATCACTTTAGCGATCCCATGGTTGATTGTCTGAATTGCAAACGTAGGTTCCGTGCAGATGACCCAGATATAGCAAAAGGGTGCCCGGCCTGCGGAAAAAAAGACAGCTGGACGCCAGTGCGACAATTTAACATGATGTTCAAAACCGAGGTTGGCGCCGCAGCTGATGGATCTTCAATTGCATACTTACGCCCTGAAACAGCGCAATCTATTTTTATTAACTTTAAAAATGTCCTGTCTACCACACGCGTCAAGATACCATTTGGCATAGCACAAATAGGCAAAGCATTCCGTAACGAAATTACTCCTAAACAGTTTTTATTTCGCATGCGCGAATTTGAGCAGATGGAAATGGAATGGTTCTGTAAAGGAGAAATGGCTCTTGAATATTTTGAATTTTGGTGTGCACATCGCCTAAATTTTTATCGCATGATTGGCATCAACATGAACAACATCAGGCAACGTCCTCATGAAAAAGATGAGCTTGCTCACTACTCTACCTGTTGTACTGATGTTGAATATAAATTCCCCTTTGGATGGAAAGAGATGGAAGGGATCGCACATCGCGGAGCATTTGATTTAACACAGCATAGCACCCATTCTGGCAAAGATCTTTCTGTCTTTGATGAAGAGACAAAAACATCCTACATACCAACTGTTGTTGAATGTTCTGTTGGCACTGACCGAACATTTTTGATGGTTCTCTTTGATGCATATGACGAAGACGTCGTAGAAGGTGAAACACGTGTTGTGTTACGTTTGGCTCCACGCATTGCCCCTATTAAAGCAGCGATCTTGCCACTGACCAAAAAACAAACTGAAGCTGCTATGTGCCTCTATGCAGATATCAAAAAGCTCGGCTATCAGATCGAATTTGATGAATCTGGTTCTATTGGCAAGCGCTACCGTCGTCAAGATGAAATCGGCACGCCTGTCTGCTTTACTTATGACTTTGATAGCGATAATGACGGATCTGTGACCGCACGTGATCGCGATACGACCAAGCAAGAACGTATTGGAATTGATCAGGTCCCTGCCTATATCAAGAAAATGCTCGAAAAATAATAAATGTAGAACGATACAAAATAATAAAATATTGCAATGCGTCCATGGTGCGACCTTTAACCGTTAAAGTTCGCACGATTTTTCAATCTGTCGAAACTGATTTTATTAAGTCGCCAGAATTTTGCCAAGCAACTACCTTGGCTTCAGGCCACCGCTGATCTTCTTGACCAGCATAAATCACAATTTTTTTATCAGCAGGAAATCCCTCTACTTTGTTGAGGTACACAAATTGTTTAAAATAATCAGCATTAACTGTTGTACCAGCTTTGATTTCAATAGGCGTAATGTTATGAGCAGTTTCAATCATACAATCAATTTCATTTCCAGCCAGATCTCTCCAAAAATACAAAGATGGTTTCCGGTCAATGTTATAAGATTGCTTAAATAAATCAGAAATTATAAATGATTCGACCATACCACCACGAAGATAATGAGCCGATAACTCTTGCACATTTTTAATATTCAGAAGTGAACAAGCAAGCCCTGTATCAACAAAATAGAGCTTCGGAGATTTGATCAGGCGCTTACCAAAGTTTTTATAATACGGGTTCAATAAAAAAATAAGATAACTTGCCTCTAAAAGCGAAATCCAAGCTCTTGCAGTTTTATGGTCTATACCACAATCGGCGCCTAAGGAATTTAGATTCAAAATTTGGCCTATGCGACCGGCACATAACTGTAAAAATTTTTGAAACAACCCAAGATCCAAAATGTTTTTTATCTGCCGTACATCACGCTCGACATAGCCTCTAATATAATTTTCATGTAATTTCACAGGAGAAATATCTTCCGAATAAAGCCGAGGATAGGTTCCTTTAAAAGCAACTTCTTCAATTCTTGATGGCAGTAATGATGCATGCTCTAATTCATGAATAGAAAGTGGATACAGTGTTAATATGGCTATCCTACCAGCTAGGGTCTGCCTAATAGATTCATTTATGAGTAGATTTTGAGAACCAGTAACTATGAAAAATCCCTTTTTCTTTTCTCTATCGATAATTGTCTGCATATACGAAAGTAGTTCAGGCACATGTTGAATTTCATCGATAATTATTCCCGCATTAGTTGCATTATCACGCAAAAATGATCGTGGATCCGCTCGTGCAAGTGCGCGTTTATCAAGATCCTCTAGGCTTACATAGGTATGTTTTTTGAAAACCTGTTGGACCAACGTCGTTTTACCAGATTGACGGGGACCTACTACAGCAACGGCTGAAAACTGTTTGGCTACTTCTCGCAAAGGTTTTTCAAGATCTCGCGGTATCATAAACAATCCTTTAATATAGTTAGATTAGGTATTCAATATTAGTGTATAAGATCTTGAAGTCACTGGTCAATTCAAATTGGGAATTAGGTTCCCAATTTGAAAGACTACTATCGATAGCACAGCCAGATAATAATTTCGGGCTTATAAAGATGGCCAAAACCACTATGCTTAGTCTAATATGAAATGCAACACGTTTCAGGTAGAATATAAAAAATGAAACAAATCTACCAATGAAAGGTGTTGCAAATTATGAGAAAGTTTACTCAAATAGTATACAAT